>JBDHHM010000051.1:0-16348 GCA_039589355.1 Gemmatimonadota bacterium
GTCGGCTGTTGAATGTCGAAGAAGTCACACACCAGGCATTTCTAGATGAGCCGTGCCTTGCGCGCCGGCATTGTGGGATTGCCCAACGCCGGCAAGTCCACCCTCTTCAACGCGCTCACCGCCTCGAGCGTAGCAGCTGAAGTCTACCCGTTCACCACGATCGACCCGAACGTCGGCATGGTCGAGGTCCCCGATCCGCGGCTCGACCGCATCTGCGATCTGGTGGAGCCGCCCAGAAAGGTTGCCGCGGTGGTCGAATTCGTCGATATCGCGGGTCTCGTGGAGGGTGCGCACCGGGGTGAGGGGCTGGGCAACCGCTTCCTCGCCCACATTCGTGAGGTCGAGGCGCTGGTCCACGTCGTCCGCTGCTTCGACGATCCCAATGTCGCCCACCCCGCGGCGAGCGTTGACCCGGTGCGTGACGTCGAGATGGTCGAGACGGAGCTGATGCTGGCAGACCTGGAGACGGTCGAGAAGCGACTCGACCGCGTGGGCCGTGTGGCGCACAGCGGCGACCGGGAGGCCCGGGTAGAGGCCGAGTTCCTGCACAAGGTCCAGGACTGGCTGGGCGAAGGGCGGCCGGCTCGTGAGATGGAGTGCAGCAAGGAGGAATGCGATGTCCTCGCGTCGCTGTTCCTTCTTACAGGCAAGGCCGTCCTCTACGTCGCCAACGTCTCGGAGTCCGGTGCTGCCGGCGACGACGAGCTGGTGGCGGCGCTGGCTGGCACCGTCGGCGCCGAGGCGGTGCTACCTCTGTGTTGCCAGCTCGAGGCCGAGCTGCTCGGTCTCGAGGCCGAGGAACGGGCGGAGTATCTGCAGGCGCTGGGGCTGGAGCGCCCTGGTGTCCAGCGTCTTATACAGGCGACCTATGAGCTTCTGGGCCTGATCACCTTCTTCACATACAACGAGAAGGAGGTCCGGGCCTGGACGATCCGGCGCGGGAGCCTCGCCGCCCAGGCCGCCGGGGTCGTGCACAGCGACTTCGAGAAGGGCTTCATCCGGGCCGAGACGGTGGGCTACGAAGAATTCGTGAGCGCCGGGTCGCTGAAGGCGGCACGTGAGGAGGGGTTGGTACGGGCCGAGGGCCGTGAGCACGTAGTGGAGGACGGCGACATCCTGCTGTTTCGAGCCCAGGCATGAGGCGAGCCGGGCCGGTCGCCTGGAACTTGAAGTTGGCGGCCGCTTCGGGTAGCTTTGGCGAGTTTCAGGTTCAACCTGCCTCGATAGACAGCCTGCTCCGCCCACGGTCACCGGGCGGGGCCGCACCGGGCTCGGGCCTCGAGCCCCGACCAAAGGGAGGTGACGATGCACGATTACGAGATCGTCTACATCTTCGATTCCGTCCTCGATCGGTCCGTCATCGATCAAAAGCTGGAGCGATTCAACCAACTTGCCACAGGCAGCGGCGGGGGCGAGATCCTGGCTGTTGAGCACTGGGGCAAGCGGCAGCTCGCCTACCCCATCAAGAAGCACGACAACGGCTACTACGTGGTGGTCCAGTTCCGGACCGATCCGACGAACCTGCCCGAGTTCGAGCGGGCGATTAAGCTCGACGAGCAGGTGCTGAGACATTTGGTGGTCCTCTCCGAGGGTGAGCTTCCGACGCCGCGCTCGGCCGCTGAGCCGGCGGGACAGTTCCGGCGCGGCAGGGGTGACGAGAACGAAAACGACGAGGACTGACGGATTGGCCAGCTCGTACTTCTGCGGGTTACAGCGAATTCAGATTCAGATAAGGCGGTAGATGATGAGGAGAAGAAGGAAACCGTGCCATCTTTGTGAGTCGAAGATCAGCCTGATCGACTACAAGGATGAGCAGTTGCTCACGCGCTTCGTGACGGAGCGTGGCAAGATCGTACCGAGCCGGATAACGGGCACCTGCGCGCCGCACCAGCGGCAGCTGACGCGAGCGATCAAGCGGGGTCGCTTCCTCGCGCTGCTGCCGTACGTGCAAGACTACCGCCGCTAGGTCGGCTGTGGTGTCTGACCGCAAGGCGCTGGCCCGGGCCGTCGGTTTCGGGTCGCTCGCGCTCGTCTTCGCGCCGGTCCCGCCGCTCGTTCTGGTCGGGCTGCCGCTAGCGCTGCTGCTGGTCGCGACCGGACCGCGCAACGCGTGGTCGGCGATCATGGTAGCAGTGGTCGTCGGTTTGGCTCTCATAGGCGAGCGCACCGGTCTCTGGTGGTTCGCCCGTGGCTGGCCGCTGCTGCTTGGCGGGACGTATGTCATGGTCGCCGCTTGGCGGCCCTGGTGGAGCTTCTCGGCGACTGCTCTGGTCTCACTCGGCCTCGCGGTGCTGGTGGCGATGATGGTATTCGCGCTGAGTCCCGGCGCTTGGCTCGACGTCGACACGCTGATGGCCACGCAGGTTGGCAGCGAGACCGAGGCCTGGAGCACCCGATTGGGTTTGGCCAGTGAAGAGAGTGCTCAGAGCGTACTTCGCCAGGCAGCGGGATTACAGGTGGCTCTGTTCCCCGCGTTCCTCGGCGTGAGCTCGCTCGGTGCGCTCGGCCTGGCCGTGACCGTGCGTGACCGGCTGACGGGCGAAGGCGGCCGGGTATTCGGGCGGCTGCGTGGCTTCAGCTTCAACGACCACCTGGTGTGGGTTTGGCTACTCGGCCTGGCATTGATCGTCGCGCCGTTCGGGGGCATCGCCGACCGGGTCGGCGGCAATGCGGTGCTGTTCATGGGGCTGCTCTATGTGCTCAGAGGGTTCGCCGTGATGGTGAGCCTGGTGGGTGGTATTTCGGTATTGGCAGGGGTGATCGGTGGGCTGGTGGCGCTCTTGCTCTACCCGTTGCTTGCCTTCGCCACGGCGGTGGCGCTGATCGTCGGGTTGGGCGACACGTGGCTCAACATACGGGCCCGGCCCCGGTCCCGAGATGCCGGGCGTTGACATACGGACTCGTTGATGCGAATTCGGACGTAGATACTGGATCTGGAGAGATATCGTGGCGAGAATTCAAGAGGTGATCCTGAGAAGAAAGGTCGACAACCTCGGAGATGTTGGGGATGTTGTCAGCGTGAAAAGCGGCTACGCCCGCAACTACCTGTTGCCCCAGGGGCTCGCCTATCCCGCGACTGACCATAGCCGCCGGCTCCTCAAGCACGAGCGAACTGCCGCGCTGTTGGCGGAGGAAAAGGACCGCGGCAACGCGAGAGAGCTGGCAGGTAGCCTGGAGGGCAGCTCGATTACTTTCTCGATGCTGGCGGGCGAAGAGGGAAAACTCTACGGCTCGGTTGGGCCGCGTGACATCGCGTCGAAGCTCGGCGAAGAGGGCTACGCCGTCCAAGCCAAGCACGTAATGCTGGTGGAGCCGATCAAAGCCCTGGGTGTATACTCCGTGCCGATCAGGTTGTACCCAGAAGTAGAGGCATCGGTCAAAGTCTGGGTGATCAAGGAGGAAGACGAATAAGTTCGGGTATCGCGTACTGCGATGGGCGGCGCCTGAAACGCCTGTTTCTGGCAGGCTCGGAGCACGTCTACATGCACCGCGCCGAGCTCGATCGCATTAACGTCTTCCCGATACCCGACGGCGACACCGGTACCAACCTCGCGCTCAGTCTTCGCGCCATCGCCGATGCTCTGGACGGCATTGAAGACTCGAGCGTTTCGAGCATCGCGGAGCGGATCGCTGAGGCTGGTGTGCTGGGCGCGCGGGGCAACTCCGGCATGATGCTGGCGCACTACTTCCTCGGTTTCGCCGACGGTCTGGAAGGCCGGAGCCGGGCGGGGCCGGAGGAACTGACGGCTGCGATGTGCCGGGCCACCAGTTCGCTTTACCAGGCTGTCGACGAGCCTATCGAAGGAACGATTCTCACCGTCGTCCGCGAATCCACAGAAGAAATAGACCGCCTGGCGCCGCAAATGCCTGATCTGCGAGATCTGGCCAGGCGGTTGTTGCAGGCGGCACACGCATCGTTGAAACGCACGCCCGAACTGCTGCCCGTCCTGCGACAGGCAAAGGTGGTCGATGCAGGCGCCAAAGGGTTCGTCTGCTTCGTCGAGGGGATGGTCTCGGTCATCGAAGGACGCACCCGGCCCACCTTTGCTCACGTGGTTGCACCTCAGGTGCCGGATGCCGCCGCCGCCGCCGAGTACCCCGACGAGACCGATCGCGCCTATCGCTTCTGTGCCGAATTCGTCATCCGCGGCCACACGTTGCCCGAGCGGCGGCAGCTTGCGGGCGCTGTCAGGGAGCTGGGTGGCTCGCTGATCGTCAATCGGGCCTCGTCGGTTGCCAAGATCCATATCCACACCGACGAGCCCGCCGAGGTCGAGAGCGCATTGGCCGTGCTGGGCGGGATCGTCGAGTGTGTAAAGGCCGAGGACATGCGGGCGCAGCATCGCGGCAGGCGCCTGAGAGCGACGCAGCAGCTGACAGTTCTGACCGACACGACGTGTGACCTGCCTCCCGAGCTGATCATCGAGCACAACATCACCATAGTGCCGCTGACGGTGATGTTCGGCGACGAGGCGTTTCTCGATCAGGTCGACATCACCCAGGAAGAGTTCCTGGCGCGGCTCACCGATCCGCGGCAACCGCTGCCGACAACCTCGCAGCCGGCGCCGGCCCATTTCGATGAAGCATACGGGCGAGCCGCCGAGCATGCGGACGAGGTGCTCGGTGTCATCCTGTCCGGCGCCCTGTCGGGGACGCTGGGTCAGGCGCAGGCCACGGCCGCGAGGTTCGAGGACGCCAGGATAAGCATGCACGACTCGTGCACGGCTTCTTTGGGGTTGGGGATGCGGGTCCTGCGGGCCGCTGAGCTGGCGAAGGAGGGCCGTGGCGTAGACGAGATCGTGGCCGAGCTGGAACGGCTAAAGGGACGCTCAGGCCTGTACATCACCGTAGACAAGCTCGACTACCTGCAGCGCTCCGGTCGCTTGGGCAAGGCGCACGCCTTCGTCGGCAATCTGTTCGATCTGAAGCCCATCCTGAGCGTCGATCGAGAAGGCCACGTCGTGCCGGTCGATCGGGTTCGCCATCGTGAGGCGCTGATCCCGCGTGTGCTCGAACTGTTCGCCGACCGAATTCCGGCCGAGCGAACGCGGCTGCGCATGGGCGTGGTGCACGTGCTGTGTCGCGATGTCGCGGACGAGCTGGCAAGCGAGCTGGAGCGCAGGTTCGCACCGGACGAGATCCTCGTGCGCCCGGCGACGAGTGTCATAGCGGCGCATACCGGGCCGGGTGCCTGGGGTGTCTTCTATCAGGCTGAATAACCACGGGAGCTAGATGTCCAGACTCGAGTCGACGATCTCGGGCACGGGGCTGCGACCCGCCGATCTCCCGGCGGATGTCCGTCGTGCCCTCGAACTTTGCCAGGAGCGAAACGCTCGCGAGCTGATGATCCTGGATCTGCGCGGGCTGTCCGACGCCACCGACTTTTTCATCATCACGTCCGGCGACTCGGAGGTGCATGTCCGGGCGATCGCCGATCACCTGCTGGAAGGAATGGCCCAGGGAGGTGTACGACACTCAGGGGTCGAGGGTGAGAGGGCCGCCCGCTGGGTACTCATAGACTATATTGACCTCGTGGTGCACGTTTTTCACCCGCTAGTTCGGGAATTCTATCAACTGGAACGGCTGTGGGGTGACGCTCCTATGGCCTTGATCGAAGATCCCGGTTTGAGATGAGAGGTAGCGCTTCACGCAGCGCCGTTCCGCCCGCGCGGGCGGCTCTGCGGATCGCGTCGTTCATCGCGCTACTGCTGGTCGCGGTCGCCGAAGCGGGAACCGCCCAGTTCGGGCGCAACAAGCTCCAATATCAGGTCTTCGATTTCCAGGTCCTGCGCACCAGCCACTTCGATATCTACTACTATCCGCGGGAGCGCGAGGCCGCGCTCGATGCCGCCCGCATGGCGGAGCGTTCCTACAGCCGGCTCAGCCGCATCCTCGGGCACGATTTCGAGGAGCGGAAACCGATCATCCTCTACGCCTCGCATAGCGAGTTCCAGCAGACCAACGCGCTGCCCGGCCTGATCTCCGAGGGCACGGGCGGGGTGACCGAGTTCGGGAAGCGGCGAGTGATCATGCCGTTCACCGGATCGTATGCGGACTTCGAGCACGTGCTGGCGCACGAGCTGGTGCACGCATTCCAGTTCGACGTCATCGCGCGCGGCCTGACGAACCAGCTCAACCCTCTGCTCTACGAGCCGCCGCTCTGGTTCATGGAGGGGATGGCTGAATACCTCGCTATCGGGGGGCTGGACACGCATACGCACGCGTGGCTCCGCGACGCGGTACTCTCCGGCTATCTGCGCACGATACCCGAGATGTCGCTGTACAGTGACTACCTATCGTACCGGTTCGGACAGTCGTTGTGGGCGTTCATAGGCGCGAAGTACGGCGACCACACGATCGGCCTGCTGCTGCAACGAGCGATGCGGCTGGGCCTGGAGAGCGCGGCACAGATAACCCTGGGCGTGTCGGTCGAGGAGCTCTCGGTCGAATGGGTCGAGACGTTGAGGACGACCTACCTGCCGGATGTCGCCAGGTTCGCCGGCCCTGAGGAAGTCGGGCGGAAGCTGACCAGCCATTCTTTCAAGCCGGGCTCGAGCGAGTTCGCCTCGTATCTGGCCCCGGCCCTCTCGCCGGATGGGCGCCAGGTGGTCTTTCTCTCCGACCGGGGCAACGACCTCTACTCCTTCTTCGACCTCTGGCTGGCGTCGGCAGAGGACGGGAAGATCATCGCTCGGCTGGTTCAGGCGGCGCGCCAGGCCGACTTCGAGTCGTTGCGCTTCATGAGCTCATCCGCCGCCTGGTCACCCGACGGCCGCTACGTGGCGTTCGTCGCCCAGGTCGGTGGGCGCGACGCGCTCTATGTCTACGACGTTAATCGGCGGCGCGTCGCGCAGCGGATCAAGCCGGATCTCGATGGGCTACAGAACCCGACGTTCTCTCCGGACGGCCAACGCATAGCGGTAACCGGTCTGCTGGGCGGCATCAGCGACCTATACGTCGTCGATGTGTCGGGGGAACGACTGCAGCAACTTACAGACGACAAGTACGCTGATCTTCACCCGTCGTGGTCGCCGGACGGTCGTCATATAGCCATCGCGACCGACCGTGGAGAGGGGACGGACTTCGGTGCGTTGATCTTCGGCGACTATCGCATCGCATTGTACAGCGTGACGGATGGCACCGTCGAAGTGCTCCCTCAGCAGGAGGCCGGGAAGAATACGAATCCCGTCTGGTCGCCGGACGGCGAAGCCATCGCGTTCATCTCCGACCGCACCGGGACCAACAACGTGTTCATCTGGTCGCGAGCGGAAGGGCGGTTGTACCAGGCTACCGACCTGCTGTCCGGCGTGACGGGGATCATTCCGCTGAGTCCTGCGATAAGCTGGTCGGCCGGTTCAGATCGCCTGGCGTTTACGTACTTCGAGGGTGCGGGATACAACATCTACGCGATCGATGACCCGCGCTCATCGGCATGGTCGGTGGAAGAAGCGGGGGGGCCGCCGATCGTGGTGCACGCCGAGACGGACGGGCGGGACCGCGCTGAGGTATCCGCGGGCGAACCGCTCTCCTCAGATCTGTGGACCGCCGCTACACGCACTCAGTCGTACTACCGGGTGCTGGACGGTTTCCGCCCGTCGGCGGCGCAGCCCGAGTCTGGGGAAGTCGTCGTCCGGCGCGAGGTTACCGTGGCCGACCTGCTGGCCGATGCCCATGGCGGCCTGCCGGATACGACGTCGTTCGAGAACCGTGACTACGAGCTCAAGTTGACACCGGATGTTGTCGGGCAGCCGGTAATCGGCGCTCAGGTGGGCGGTCACTTCGGCAACGGCGTCTACGGCGGCTCGTACATTCTGCTGTCGGATATCTTGGGCGATCACAACGTGCTGCTCTGGGGGCAGGTCGCGGGCTCGTTCGACGACGCCTATATCCTGACTCAGTATACCTACCTGCGCGAGCGGGCGAACGTGTCGATGGCGTATCAGCAGTTCCCCCTCTATCGCTTCCGGGGTACGATCCCGTCGTTCGACGATGACAATCAGCCGTACTACGAGGATCGTTTCGTAAGGGATGTCTACAGGACGCTGAGCACCGATCTTCACTACCCGTTGGACATCTTCCGGCGGCTCGAGCTGTCGGCCCTCGGCGTCTACATCAGTCGGGACAGCGTGATCGACCGGGTCGTGCCCGGCGCGAACGGTGGTGCCGATCGGTTCACCGTGCGGCTGGAGAACTTGATGTTCGCGGGGCCGTCGATCGCGCTGGTCTTCGACAATGCACTGTACGGCTATACCGGCCCCATCGCTGGCCGCCGCTACCGGATCGGGGTTGGCCGCTATTTCGGTGATGTCGGCATCTACGACCTGACGTTCGACGTGCGCAACTACTTCAACCTGGGCGGCCAGTTCACGATGGCGGCACGGCTGACCACGTACTCGCGCTCGGGACAGGGTGAGCGCGAGTTCCGGCTCTACTGGGGCGGCCCCTATTACATCCGCGGCTACGACGGCGGCTCGTTCTCGGCTGCGGAATGTGCCCGCTCGATCGCGCGAGTGGCCGACACGGTCACGACCCTGTGCCCGGTGCGTGATCAGCTCATCGGTAGCAGCGTCGTGGTGGCCAGCACCGAATTCCGTTTCCCGATCTTCAACTTTCTCGACCTGGGGTTTGTGCCGCTCGGTCTTCCGCCTATCGATGGGGCGATCTTCTTCGATATGGGCGTGGCCTTCAACAGGTTCAGCCAGCTGGCCTGGTCGCTGCCGCCGGGAGCGGATCCCGTCGACGTGCGGTCGCCGCTGGCGTCGATGGGTGCGTCGCTCAGAATCAACATTCTCTATAACGTTTTCAGGGTCGACTACGCCTTTCCGCTGGACCGCCCCTTCCAGAGGGACGGCGTCTGGTCGTTGTCGTTCGGGCCGACCTTCTGACCCCGAGCGGAAGCGCGTCCTGCCTTGCATCCCCGGCAGGGCCCCGGCTATTTTGGACTATGCCACAAGTACTCCAGCCTCTCCGTAAAGTGATCCGAAAACTGCGGATATCGATCTGAAGTCGCACCTGTCGAAACGCGCTACACTTCTGTTCGCGCTGGCACTCGTGCCCGCAGGAGCGTCGTCGTGCGGTGACCGGGAGGAATCGGCGGCGATTGGAACGGTGACCCTCGAACGGACCGCCTGGCTGGGCAGCGCCGAGGGGTGGGGGCTATTGGGATTCTCGCTCGACGGCGGACCGCTGACGTATCGGAGCGCCGAGACGTTGGAGTCTCCGACGTGGGCGCCGCCCGAACTGGAACAGCTGACAGAAGCGTGGCCTGGCGACAGAGCTGTTTGGCTCCAATTCAGCGACTCCCGCATTGCCCGCTACGACTACCGTACCGGTCATCTGCTGGGCTTTGAGGGCTTCGAGGGGACTGAGATCGCCGTCGCGCTGGGCAGGCGAGGGCTGTTGATCGCCCCCGACCCGAGTTCGCTCGAGCTCGTCTCGGAAGGCGAGGCTTGGCAGCTCACCCTGGATGGCTCCCTGCAGCGGCTCGTCCCGGTTGGCGACGGGCGGGTCATCGTCGTGGTCGACGCCGGGTCGACGAACGAGCTGTTGGTCGTCGAGCCACCGAGTCAGGAACCTATCGGGCGGCGTAGCGTAGCGTTGACCGCGTTGGGAGCTTGGTCGTCGCTCCGGCGGGCGATCGTCTCTATTACCTGACGCAGGACGGCAGCGACTTGACGCTGCACGGCCTCAGCGTTCCGGAACTGGAGGACGCGGAGGAGCTTGCCTTGCCGCAGCCCGGCCGGGCCGTCGCCGTGACGCCATCCGGGCACCGCCTGTACGTGTCGGTCGGCGGCAGTCTCCAGGTGTTCGACCGGGTAAGAGAGGTCAAGGTGCGGAGCGTCCCGCTGCCGGGTGAGGCCAGTGCGCTGCGCTTCAGCGTGAACGGTACGCACCTGATGGCGCTACTGGACGCTCAGGACGAGGCTGTCGTTTTGCAGGTCGGTATCGATTCGATATTGGGCGCCGTTCCGGTGGAGTGGGACGAGGTTCTGCCGGTGGCGACACCCGGCGGTCGGTTGATAGCGATGGAGGGAGACGAGCTGGTCCTCTACGACGCGTTGCGGTTAGTAGAGGTGGCGCGGGCCGAGCTGGACGACCGGCGCCTGTGGTTGGCGGTGGAGTGGCAGCCGCCGCGGCCGCGCATGGAACTGGCGCAACGCACGGTTCAACGTGCCTCCGAGGCCGTAGCGACTGAGCAGCAGGTTCGAGCGGACTCGGATGAACCTCGTGATCCCGAGGCCGGTGCAGAACCCGGTGTCTACGCGGTTGTTTCGGCGGCGCGCCAGCGAACCGGCGTCGACAATCTCGTTTCTTGGCTCCGCAGCGTCGGCTACCCCGGGACGGTGGACCGTCACGAAGACGTGATGGGCGTCGTCTGGTACCGGGCGATGGTTGGCCCTTATCTGGAGCGTGGGCTGGCGGAGGAGGCAGCGCGTTCCCTCACCGCCCGCTACGGCTACAAGCCGTGGATCCTGACGGTTGCGGAGTTAGCTGACACAACCTCCGAGACCGGTGCATCGGACCGGGCTGGGGAGTACGAAGGCGCAGGTGCGGCCGAAGAAGCCGAGGCCGAAGGCGGGTAGGGAAGCCCGCGTTTTTTGGGAGTTGGGGAGGTGGTGAGCGTGGAATCATCGGCGCCTAATACTGATGTGAGCTGGCCGCACGCCGCGACGCTGGTCCTTGCGGCCGACAGCCCACGCCAGCGGCGCTGGGCCGTCAACACGGCGATCGAGATCGTACGCCGGCTGGCAGATCAACGTCACAAGGTCGTGCTGGCCGACCTCCAGACGAGGAGGCCGTCGGCCCTGGCCGCCGCGCTCGGAGTCGAGGACGGACCGGGGATCTCCGATGTGTTGTTCCGCGATGCAGGTTTCTCCAAGGTGGCGGGCCGACCCGAGGGCGAAGCCTTCTTCTTCCTGAACCTGGGCGAGTCACCGCCACCACTCCAGGTCCTGTACAGTCATCCGCGCTGGGCCAAAATTGCGGCCCGCCTCAAAGACACCGATGCCCACCTCTTGCCCTGTGTGTCGGCCTCGGACTGGCTCGAGGCCGGTCCGATCCCGGGGTTCGAGGCTTGCATAGTGCTGAACGCTGCGGCCCTCGAGGTGGAGCTGCCCAGCGAAGCGCGCCGGCTCGCCGAGTTCCTGGCGCCGCCGGAGATCCGCGAAGAGGAGACCGACGCCGTCGAGCTGCCGTGGTACGCCTCGCCCGAGCCCGAGACCCAGCCCATGCACGGGGCGGCTCGGCCGGTCAGCGATCAGGCAACCCCGTCCGCCGCGCCGGAGGAGCCGACACCAACACCCGTGACGCCTCCGGCGGCCGTCGTTGAGGGGGCGGTGCCTCCACCGCGGTCCGAGCCCATCTTCCAGCGATCGCGCCGTCGCCGTATCGCGCCGTTCGCCGTCGCTGCCGCCGCTGCCGCGCTGCTCCTCGCCTTGTGGCAGACGGTTGGCAGCCGGCAGATTCCGGAGGGTCCTGCAGACCTGGAGGCGGCGGCCGAGACGACGCCGGCGACTGAGACGGTAGACCCGGCGGAAGGGACCGAGGCAGGGCCCGAGGAGCCGGCGGCCGGCGGGGCTCGCCTCCGCGAAGTGGGTCTGCCATATTCGGTGGCCATTGCCGCCTACAACTCGCTGGACGATGCCGTATCGCGCCAGCGGGAGTGGACGCGGGCCGATCTGCCGTTCTACGTCGCGCCCACGGTCGTGCGAGGAGTCGTATACTACCGCGTGTTTGCCGGCATGCTGCCCGAGCGCGAGAGCGCTGAGGAGCTGATGGCTCAGCTGGTGCGCGACGGAGTAAAAGACACGATCCGCAGCTGGGATGTGAGGCCGGCAGGGTTGGCGTTCAATTTCGGTACGTACGCGAGCTCGCAGGAGGCGCGGTCCGTGCTCGAGACTCTGTTCGGTCACGGCGTACCCGCTTATATGGTGCCGGCCGCAGGTGGAGCGGGCGCGGACAGTATAGCGTACCGCGTCTACGCCGGCGGATACGAGAAGTCCGAGGACGCGCGCCCGCTTAGGGAGCACATCGAGCAAGCGGGATTCGAGGTCGAACTTGTTGAAAGGATGGGATTGCAGCTGAAATGAAGCTAGTTGGCATCGATTTCCACGGCTTCAAGTCGTTCGCCGATTCAGCGGACATCCGTTTCCACGACGGGATCACCGCGATCGTTGGCCCCAACGGCTGCGGCAAGTCGAACGTCGCCGACGGCCTGCGTTGGGTGCTGGGCGAGCAACGGCCGACTGCGATCCGCGGCTCGCGCATGGAAGAGGCGATCTTCCAGGGCACGACGCGGCGGAAACCGATCCACCGTGCCGAGGTGATGCTGCGCCTGTCCAACGAAGACCACGTGCTGCCCGTCCCCTACACGGAAGTCGAGATCGGGCGAACCGTGTACACCGGTGGCGAGAGTGAGTATCGGCTGAACGGCACACTCTGCCGGCTGCGCGATATCCAGGACCTGTGTCGCGATACCGGGCTGGGCACCAACGCCTACGCGATCATCGAGGGTCGCATGGTCGACGCGATCCTCAGTGACAAGGCGGAGGAGCGGCGCGCGATGTTCGAGGAAGCCGCGGGTATTGGCCGCTACAAGGAGCGGCGGCGAATCGCGGCGCGTCGGCTCGATGAGGCGGACGCCGACCTGGCACGCGTGGACGACCTGATCTCCGAGGTGGCGACCAAAGTGCGCAGCCTGGCGCGCCAGCGGGGCCGTGCCAAGCGCTACCTGGAGATGCGGGAGCGGAAGCTCGCCCTCGAGCTCGCCCTCGCCCACGCGGAGCTCAGCAAGCTCCAGGGTCGTCACGGTGAGATCGACAGCGAGTTGGAGTCGCTCGCCGAGGCCCGCGTCAGAGATGCCACGCAGATACGGACCACCGAAGCCGAACACGAGTCGCTGAAGACGCGGCTGGCCGACCTGGAGCGCGAGCGCTCCGACAGCGCCAGGCAGCTGATGGCGGTGCGCGACCGGCTGGCGGAACGCGAGCGGGAGCGACTGTTGGCAGAGGAAAGGGGCCGCAACGCGAGCGCGCGCCTCGACCAGCTGTCGGCCGAGCGGCGCGAGCTCGAGGAGCAGCAGGACACGCTGCGTGCTGAGGTTGAACGCCTGCGAGAGATCGTGACGGCACGCAAGTCGGCGCTCGGCGCGCTGCGCGACGAGCTGGGTCGGCACGAGATCGAGCTCGCGGACGTGAGCGAGCGCCGGCAGGCCATGGAGGCCGCCGAGGCGGCAGTCGAGTCGGAGCGGCAGGCCTACAGGGAGCGACGCGCACAGCTTCAGGCGCGCGGGGAAGCGGCCCGTGCCGAGGCCGAAGAGCTGGCCCGACGCCTGGAGGACGCCGAGCGCAGGCTGGCGTCGTCGTCGGTGGCGCTGGAAGAGGCATCGCAAGCGGAGGAGCTGGCGCGCCGGGAGGCCGGACGAGCGGAAGAGCGTCACGAGCAGCTTTCCGGCGAGCTGGAACGTGCACGTGAGCGACTGACCGGACTGCAGGCGCAGCAGGAAGAGCTTCGCGGGCGCCGGGCGGCGCTGGCCGAGCGGATCCAGGCTACGGCGGCGCTGATCGAGGACCTGACGCCGTTGACTACGGATGAGGAGGGACTGAACCCAGCGGTACAGGCGGCGCTGGAACTGGCCGACGAGCTTCGCATACGTGGGGTCTTGGGCCGTGGGATCGAAGTGCCGGAGGCCTACGCAGACGGCCTGGAGGCCTATCTGGGCGCCTACATGGAAGGCCTGGTCGTGGACGATGCCGACGACGCCCACCGCGTCCGGCGTTGGTTCCTCGACGAGTACGACGGCCCCGGAGGTCTCGTGATCCTCCCGCTCGACCGGCTCGACCCTGATGCAGACGCGGATGTCGAACTGCCGCCCGGCTTCAAGGTGAGCGGCCCGGGCACGCCGTGGATTCGGCACATGATGCGTGAGGTGTCGCTGCGCGGTGACATGCCCGCGGGCATCGAGGCGTGGATCGGGCGGCGTGAGAGCCTGGACGCCCAGGGCGTGCTGCGGCTCGGCCGACCCTATGCCGGTGGGGGACTCCTCGCCCGACGCGCCGAACTCGAGCGGCTGCGTACCCAGCTGACCGAGCTAGAGTCCGAGAGCGGTCGCATCGCGACCCAGCTGCGAGATTGCGAACACCAGGTCGACCCGGCAAGCGCCGAAGTGGAGCGCCTGACGGCGGAGCGCCGCGTGTCTGAAGAGGATGCAGGGCGACTCGCAGCCCGGGCCGAGGCGGCGGCCGAGCGGATCGCCAGCGCGCAGGAGGAATCTGCAACCGCCCGTGAGAGCGTCGACCGCCTGCGCCAGGAACGCGCAGCGGCCTTGCAGAGGGGCACGTCCGAGCAGGACGCCCTGCGAACACTGAGGCCTGCAGGCGATGGGACGGCGCCCGACCCCGAGGAACTGGCGGTCGTCCGGTCGGAGTGGGAACGGCAGCGCGAGCGCGTGACCGAGATCCAGTTGAACGAGGCGCGGGCCGCGGCGGCGCTCGATCGCGCCGAGCGCGAGCTCCGGTCGCAGCAGGGATCGCTGAAGGACGCCGGCGAGCGCCTCCAGCGCCTCGGCCGCGAGTCGGAGGGGCTGAGTGGTACGCTGACGCGATCGCAAGAGGAGATCGAGGGCGCCGCGAGCGACCTGGAGACGCTGTTCGATGAGCGGGAGAGTTCGGAGCGCGGGGCGCGCGAGATGGACGAACGCGCCGAAGAAATGCGGCTCAAAGTGAACGAACTGGAAACGCTGCTCCGCCGGGCGCAGCATGAAGAGCGTGGTCACGCCGAACGGCGCCACGAGCTCGAGCTCGAGCGTATGCAGATCGATGCCGACCTCAAGCGCACGCGTGAGCGGCTGGAGGACGAGTGGGGTCGGCCGTTCGAGCAGCTAGCGCAGGAGGTCGAGCCTGCGGATGGCGATCCCGTGGCGCTGCGCGTCGAGCTGACCGAGATCGCCGGGCGGCTCGGCGGGATCGGCCTCGTCAACATGCTTGCTGAGGAGGAGTACCGGGAGGAGAAAGAACGGCTCGAGTTCCTCGAGGGGCAGCGAGCGGACCTCGCCAAAGCGCGGGACGATCTGCGCAACACGATCCGTCAGATCAACGAGACCGCGTCGGCTGCGTTCCTCGAGACGCTGGAGCAGATCAGGGTCAACTTCAAGCGTACATTCGCCACTCTGTTCCAGGGCGGCGAGTGCGACGTCTGGCTCGAGTCTCCGGACGACCTGCTCGATTCGCCGGTCGAGATCTCCGCCAGTCCCGGGGGCAAGCGGACCCAGCGCATTCACTTGCTCTCGGGCGGTGAGCGGGCTCTGACGGCGCTGGCGCTGCTCTTCGCCATATACCTGGTGAAACCGAGCCCCTTCTGCGTGCTCGACGAGGTCGACGCACCGCTCGACGAGACGAACATCAGACGCTTCGTCGCAATGCTCGAGGAGTTCAAGCCGAGCGTGCAGTTCATCGTCATCACGCACAACCCGGTGACGATCGAGGCGGCCGACTGGATCCACGGCGTTACCATGGAAGAGCCCGGCGTGTCAAAGGTCGTCGGCGTCGAGTTCAGCGAGTACGCCCGCGGGGCGGTGGCCTGACCGGCGATGCGGCTCGTCACCGTTGGGACAGGCACGGTCGTGCCCGACCCCGAACGCGCGTCGGCCTGTCACTGGATAGAGCACGGCGAAGCACGTCTTCTGGTGGACTGCGGGGCCGGCGCTCTCCAAGGCCTGGCACGGGCCGGCCTCGCTTGGGCTGACCTCGGCCATCTCATCATCAGCCACTTCCACGCCGACCATATCGGCGAGATCCCGTCGCTGATCTTCGCGCTGCGACACGCGCTGGAGACGCCACGCCGGACTCCGCTCGAGGTCTGGGGGCCCGCAGGGACCGGGCGTCTGTTCACGGCCTGGGCCGACGCTCTGGGCCCGTGGCTCGTCGAGCCGGGGTTCGAGGTGGCGCTCCGCGAGCTGCGGCCGGGCTACCCCGTTGACATTGGTGGGTTAGAGGTGCAGGTCAGCAAAACGCCGCACACCGATGAGAGCCTCGCCCTGCGTTTCGAGGCGAGTGGATCGGTGCTGGGCTACACCGGAGACACGGGGCCCTCTGAGGAGCTGGGGGATTTCTTCCAGGGCGTCGATCTTCTACTGGCCGAGTGCTCGCTACCCGATGATCTGGTGGCGGATTACCATCTCTCACCTACACGCCTCGCGAGCCTGGCGACGGCTGCCGGGGTGAGGCGACTCGCCGTCACGCACGTTTATCCGCAGCTGCGGCGGCTCGACGTGCCGGGGCTGATTCGGCGGGCGGGATACTCGGGAGAGATCATCATGGTGACCGACGGGTCGGAAATACAGATCTGAGCT
>JBDHHM010000052.1:0-11107 GCA_039589355.1 Gemmatimonadota bacterium
CGTTCGCCTAGTTGCGAGCTGAAGGGTCGGAGGCGGGAGGCCAATCGCTTCGTGCTCGCGGGTCGGCGTGGGGGTCCTCGCGCTTCACCGCTCGCGTGCACCAGCGGAGAGCGTGGCACCATTCTGGCCGCTCGCGAGTTACGCGCGTAGGACCCCCAGCGCTTCCCACGCCGGTTCACGACTACGCGAGCTGGTCCGTCCGCCTCCTCCCAGCAGACCGCAAACAACCGAAAACACGCGGCGTAGCCCTCCGCCCTCCGCCCAGTGCTGATGGCCGCAGATTTCGCGACTCCAGCCCCTAGAGCACCTCGCGGATCGAGGCGAGAGCCTCTTCCAGGATCTCCTTGGTGATCACCAGCGGCGGTGCGAAGCGGACCACCTGGTGGTGAGGGGCGAGCGGTGCCCGAGGATTCCTTGATGACGACGCCGACCATCAGGCCCCTACCGCGGATCTCCTCTACGTGCGGTGAGCGGATCCCATCCAGCTCGCCCATGAACCAGGCGCCCAGCTCGGCGGCGCGCTCGGGCAGCTTCTCCTCGACGAGTACGTCCAGCGCCGCGCGACCGACGGCGGCGGCCAGTGGATTACCTCCGAATGTGGAGCCGTGGTCGCCCGGCGCGAAGACATCCATGACCTCCTCATCGGCGAGGCAGGCCGATACGGGATAGACTCCGCCGCCCAACGCTTTGCCAAGCATCACGACGTCCGGCGCCACACCATCCCAGTGGCTGCAGAGCAAACGGCCCGTGCGACCGAGCCCGGTCTGAATCTCGTCGGCCATCAGTTTGACGTTCGCATCCCGGCAAATCGCCGCTGCCTCTTTCATGTAGCCTTCCGGCGGCACGATCACACCACCCTCGCCCTGCAGCGGCTCGACGAGAAACCCGACCGTGTTCTCGGTGACCGCTGCGCGCAGCGCACCGATATCGCCGTAGGGGATGAGCTTGAAGCCGGGGGTGAAGGGTTCGAAGCCGAGGCGATACTGTTCCTCGCTGGAGAAACCGACGATGGTCGTCGTGCGTCCGTGGAAGTTGTTCTCGCACACGATGATCTCGGCGGCCTCTGGAGCGACGCCTTTCACAGTGTAGCCCCACTTGCGGACCGCCTTGATGGCCGTCTCCACCGCCTCGGCACCGGTGTTCATCGGTAGCGCCTTCGCGTAGCCCACAAGCTCGCATAGCTGATGCAGGAACGCGCCCATCTGGTCGTTGTGGAAGGCGCGGGAGGTCAGCGTCAGTCGTTCTGCCTGTTCCCTCAAGGCGCCGACGATTCTCGGATGTCTGTGCCCCTGGTTAACCGCCGAGTAGGCGCTGAGCATGTCGAGGTATCTGTTCCCGTCCACATCCCAGACCCAACAGCCTTCAGCGCGCTCGAGGACCACCGGCAGTGGGTGGTAATTGTGCGCGCTCCAGCGATCGACCTCGCGAATCAGTTCTTCTGTTCGCCCCATGTATCAATCTCCGTATTCATCGCCCTCGTCATCGAGCACGATGAGGACGACGATGGCTAGTCAGCCCGCCCGAGCTTCTTCCAGATCCTGTTTGTAGAGCTTCATCCCCTGGCGCGTCCTATCTCCGGGCGCACCATTGCCTACTTGCTCGCCGTCGATGCGGACTACCGGCATCACCTCGGTCGTCGTACCGACGATGAAGACCTCGTCGGCACCCCTGAACTCCTCGAGTGGCACTCCCACTTCCTCGACCGCGATGCCTTCAGCGCGCAGGGCCTCGATCAGAAACTTGCGTGTAATCGACGGCAGAATGTTGTCGATTGGGTGGGTATAAACCGTGCCGTTGATGACGCAAAAAGCGCTGCTGTGTGCTCCCTCGGTGACGATGCCGTCGCGGACCATTATCGCCTCGGTGCAGCCCTCGGAACGGGCGTGCTGATAGACGATGACATTGGGCAACAGGCCAATCGTCTTCACCTCGCAGTAGCCCCAGCGAAGGTCGGGCGCCGTGACAACGGACACCCCCTTCTCCAGCTTCTCGGCAGGCGGCCCCTCGAAAGGTCGGGCGATCATAACGAGCGTAGGTCGGATCCCCTCGGGGAACGCATGGCCGCGCGGCGCCGCACCGCGGCTCAACTGAACGTAGACCGTGCCTTCGCTGACCCCGTTGGCGCTCGCGACCCCGCGTACCGCTTCGTGCACGCCGTCCCGTGTCAGCGGCAGCTCGATCTCCAGGGCGCGGGCGCCACCCTCGAAGCGGTCGAGGTGCGCTTCGATCCGAAAGGCGTTCCCGCCAACCATGCGCACCACCTCGTAAATGCCGTCGGCGAAGTTGAAGCCCCGGTCCTCGACCGAGATCTTCGCCTCCGTATAGGGCACCATCTCGCCGTTCAGATAAACCATCATCTCGTGTGACATACGCGACCTCTGTCCAGGTGACGGTGGGCTATGGGGGCGAACCTACAACGCGGCGGAGAGCGTGAAAAGACCCCACGGGAGTCGGGGATTCGGGGAGTCGGGGATTCGGGGAATTCGAGATTTCTGGATAAAGAGACTAATTGAACCATAGGCTACTCGAATTAGGAACCGCCGTGATTCTAATGTCGAGTATTCTATGGTTCTATTAATCAATTAGTCATGGATTCCCGAATTCCCCGAAGCCCCAGGCCCCCTTCCCTATAGGAATGCGCCCACCAGAGCGAAGCCAAGCGTCGCCACCGCCGCGGCGATCATCGCATACGGTATCTGGGTGCGGACGTGGTCGATCACGTCGGTCGCCGAAGCGAGGGAAGCCACGATCGTCGTGTCGCTGATCGGGCTCGAGTGATCGCCGAAGATCCCGCCCGACAGCGAGGCCGCAAGGAAAGGCGCCAACGGCAGGCCCAGCGCCTGGGCCGCGGGTACCGCGATCGGGATCATGATGGCGAAGGTGCCCCAGCTGGTACCGGTGGCGAAGGCGATGAGCGCGGCGGTCACGAACGTCGCCGGCACCAGAAGTACCGGCCAGGCGATGTTGCGGACCACCTCGGCCACGTAGGGTCCGGTCCCCAACCTGACGCACACGTCGCCGAGCGTAATGGCGAGGAGCAGGATGAGCACCAACCCGAGGAGCGCCTCGATCCCCTTCAGCCCGAGACGGACCAGCTCGTCCAGCGAGGCGAATCGCTGGATGAGCATGAGGATCCAGGCGGCGACGTTGCCGGCAATCACGGCCCACAGCGCGCTGGTCGAGCCGGAGCCCTGACCCAGGACACCGTTCCCAGTGATGTAGAGGCCGACGGGCATCGTCACGACCATCGTCAGGATCGGCACAACCATGTTGAGGGCACGAGGCGGCACCTCGCGCGAGAGCCGGACTTCGAACGCCGCCTCATCGACGGTGAGCTCGCCCTCCGGGCTCAGCACGACGCCTTCGGCGGCACGTGCCTCGGCCTCCCTCATCGGTCCAAGGTTCAGCCCTCTCCAGGCGGTGAACCCGGCGAGGATCACCGCGGCGATGGCGTAGAGGTTGAGCGGCATCGAGCGCACGAAGACGTGTAGTGGCTCGGCGACGTCCAAACCACCGAGGATCCCCAGAACAAGGGCGCCCCAGGCGTTGAACGGGATCAGGATGCAGATGGGCGCCGAGGTCGAGTCGGCGATGTAGGCCAGCTTCTCACGCGCGGCGCGGTACCGGTCGAACAGTGGGCGGCACACGGCACCGGCGACGAGCAGCGTGATATTCGACTCGATGAAGATCGCGATGCCGATGAGCCAGGCGAGCACGCCGGCACCGCGTGCGTCTCTCACCAGGCGGCGCCCCTCCAACCAGCGCACGAAGCCGTCAACGCCACCCGACGCCTGCACGTAGACGACCAGCGACCCGATGAGCAGGCTGAACAGCAAGACCCGGGTGTTGCCCGGCTCGCCGAGCACCGTAACCGTTCCCTCTATCGCACCGGCCAGTCCGCTCACCGGGTTGAAGCCGCTGAGGATCGTCCAGCCCAGCCAGATCCCGGCGGCCAGGGACACATAGACCTGGCGCGTCCAGACGGCGAGCCCGATGGCGACGATCGGCGGCAGCAGTGAAAGTAGCGACGGGTCGAATTCGGTTCCGTTCATCCGGTCTCCGCAGTGATAGTACCTGGTTGCAGCCGGGAATGGCGCGATCGTCCCGGATCATCCATCATGTTGGGCAAACAACCAGGAAGCTGACTATTACGACGGCGCGGACGGCGGCACAACCCACGCCGCGGCCCACCCGCGGAGCTCGCGCGAGGCAGGCCCCGCCCGCAGCCCGGCACCCAGAAGGAGAGACCTTTGAACTTCAGCAGACGATCGACGACGACGCTCGCCCTGGCACTGCTCCTCGCAGGGTGCGGGGGCGAAGCGGAGACGGGAGGCGAGGAGATGGAGACAGGGGGGGCTGCGTTACCACCCGACGTCGGGAACCCAACGCCGCGCGTCGTGCTCGAAACGAACGTGGGCCGGATCGTGATGGAGCTCGACCGCGAGAAGGCGCCACAGACCGTCGAGAGCATCGTGACCCACGTGCAGAGCGAGTTCTACGACGGACTGATATTCCAGCGGGTGAGGCCCGGCTTCATGATCCAGGCCGGTGCCTACACTCAGGAGGGGCAAATGCGGCAGTCGTCCAAGCCCATGTTGCCGAATGAATCGGACAACGGGCTCAGCAACGTGCGTGGTTCGGTGGCCATGGCACGGCGAGACGATCCCAACAGCGCCTCGACGCAGTTCTTCATCAACCTGGTCGACAACACCTATCTCGACCATCAACCCGAGACTGCCGAGACGCCGCTTCGCTGGGGTTACACGGTATTCGCGCACGTCGTAGAAGGGATGGACGTCGTGGACGCCATCGCACAGGTGCCGACGCGACGCGCCGCGTTGAGCGAGGCCGTGCCCATAGAACCCATCATCATCGAGCGCGCATATGTGGAGGGCGGTTGATGCAGTTGCCCTCGCTGGTCGACGAGAGCCGACTGGAGCGAACGGTAAGGGAACTCGAGGGACCGCGACATCCGCAGGCGACGCCGGAGGCGCTGCGACGCGCAGAGTCGCTCGTGGCCGACGAACTGAGCACGCTAGGGCTGGCGGTCGAGCGCCAGCCCTTCGACTTTCGCGGCACCACCTACAATAACGTTGTCGGCAGGTTGCCGGGCTCCGACCCGGACCTCCCCGCGCTGTTGGTCGGCGCCCACTTCGACACAGTGTCGAACACGCCGGGTGCCGATGACAACGCCAGCGGGGTCGCCGTGATGCTCGAGGTCGCTCGCCATGCCGCCGGGCTGGAGCCGCAGCGCCCCCTCGAGTTCGTCGGGTTCAACCTCGAGGAGCCACAGGACTTCGTAGGTACCTACCGAGTGGGTAGCTCGCGCTTCGCCGGGCAAGCGCGGCGCCGCAAGCAGCGGTACGCCGGGGCGCTGGTTCTGGAGATGGTGGGATACACCGACCGTAGGTCAGGCAGTCAGAAGGTACCGCCGCTGGTCTTCAAGCACGTGCCCGACTCTGGGACCTTCCTGGCCGCCGTGGGCGACGGCCGTTCGCGCCGCCTGTTGCGGACCTTCCAGCGCTCGACCGAGCGGCATGTGCCCGGGTTGACGCTGGTGACCTACAGGACGATACTGCGCGGCTTTGCGCTTCCCCTGACACGACTCAGCGACAACGCCTCCTTCTGGGACCGGGGCTACCCGGCGCTGATGATCACCGACACGGCCTTCCTGCGGAACCCGCACTACCATATGGCAACGGACTGCGCCGAGACGCTCGACTACCGGTTCATGAGCGAGGTCGCACGTGCCGTACTGGCCGCAGTAGCCGAACTGGCGGGAACCTGAGCACCCAAGTACCTGGTTTTGGGAGTGGTCCAATGGGTGGTGAAACAAGCTGTCTCCGCTGAAACGGGCCCTGGCACCGGTTAATCGGTGGCTCGGCTTCACAGATCTCACACTGAACCTTTCCGGTCTCCCGGTGCGAGCGGAGGAAGTATTCGACCTTATGGTGCGGAGAGCCGAGGCGGCGCACAGCAGGCACGATGGATAACAAGTCGATAGACCGAACGTCGGCTGAGGAGGCAAAATGAGCCCGAGAGGCGACGGAAACGACACCGACGTCTTCTTCTGCGCGGGACCGCGCACACCCTTCGCCAAGATGGATGGGCCGCTGGCAGACCTCGACGCCGTGGAAGTCTCAACCCCGGTGGCACGCGCAGCGCAAGAGAAGCTCAAGGGCGATGCGGTTCCGGACTGCGTCGTCTGGGGCGCCGTGGTCCCATCGCTTTCGGTAAGCCACATCGCACGCGAGGTCTGGCTGGACGCGGGTCTCGAGCCCCACGTTCCCGCTCTGACAATGATCCAGCAATGTGCCACCAGCCTGGCGGGGGCAACGGCCGCCGCAGCACAGATGAAGGCAGGCCGTATCGAGCTGGCGTTGTGCGGGGGCTCGGAAGCGATGAGCCAAACACAGGTGGGACTGACGCGTGGAATGAGCCAAACGATCCGGCGCGTCGCTCAGGCCAAAGGCCCTGCGGCCGCGTTGAGGGTGCTGGGCCGGCTGCGGCCGCGTCACCTGAAGTTGCGTGTGCCTAGTGTCAAGGAACGCACCTCCGGGCTAACGATGGGAGACCACGCCGAGATCACCGCCAAGGAGTGGACGCTGGAGAGAGAGAGTCAGGACCGTTTCGCCCTGGCCAGTCACGAGAACGCCGTTGCGGCATGGGAGCGCGGCTTCTTCGACGATCTGGTGATCGCCTCGGACGCGTTCCCCGGATTCACGCGTGACGGCATCCCGCGCGCCGACACCTCGTTCGAGAAGCTGGCGAAGCTACCCCCGGCCTTCGACCGCAAGCGCGGGACGCTGACCGCAGGCAACTCGTCGCCGCTCACAGACGGCGCGGCCGCCTGCTGGGTGGCGACGGAACGCGGGCTCGAGAGGTTCGCGGAGGCGCCATATCGAGCGCGGCTGCTGGACTGGGAGGTGGCGGGAGTCGATATCGAGCGCGACGGCCTGCTCATGGCCCCGACGCTGGCGATCCCGCGCCTGCTGGCCCGCAACGGTCTCTCCTACGCCGACATAGCGCTCTGGGAGGTCCACGAGGCGTTCGCCGCACAGGTGCTGTGCACGATCGAAGCTCTGAACAGCCGGGAGTGGTTGAAGGAGCGGGCCGGCGTCGACGCCAATCTCGGCCAGGTGCCAGAAGACAGGATCAACCCGAACGGCGGCAGCGTCGCGCTGGGTCACCCGTTCGGCGCGACCGGGGCACGGATCGTGTCGCAGACCGTGAAGCAGCTTCAGACGACGGGTGGGCTGGCGTTGATCAGCATCTGCGCGGCTGGCGGCTTGGGCCACGTCGCCCTGCTGGAGGCCGTCTAGGGCGACGCCGCCCGGTCAGGAGGTCGGCTCGTTCGCGAGTTACTGGCTAACGTCGTCGACGGCGTCCTCGACGGCGCGCCCGGGCTCACCGACGGTCTGCTCGGCAAAGCTCTGGACGCGATGAACCATGCGAACGAAGATCATGTGTTCGTTGTTGTTCGCGTCTCTGAAGCCGGTGCAGTAGCCGAGGCTGACGCCGAGCAGGAACATGAAGATGCGGCGAAGTGCGTGTTCCATGCGGTCCCCTCCTCCCCGATTACTCTACCCGCGGGGTCGCCACCCCACATCGCTGCACTAATATAGCAGCCGCGACGTGGGAAAGCCTACGATCACGATTCGGCAGGGGATTCACCCGCTATCCCCCCGACGAGGATCCTCTTGTCAGGAACCCTACGAAAGGAAGGGACGGGGCAAGACATCCGCGCAAGGCCCGGGAGAAAAGGGAAGTGAGTCAACCTTACGCGGCGCCGAAAGGCGCGTCTGCCCCGTCACCCTCTTAAACCACCGAAACTACCCGAAAGTTCCGTAACCGCTGAGAGTTGGGCACGCGCCACTCACGGCCGCCACCTACCGTCTGCTTGTACTGTTTACGGGATCAGGCCGGCCATGATGTCGAGGCCTACCACGAAACCACCGACATCCTGGGTTCCTGCCATGTAGCCAAGCTGGAGGCCAACGTTGATGAAGGGCGCCGGGTTGTAGCCGATGCGTACCCAAGGGTAGCCGACGAACATCGGCTCGCGGCGGCGCCGCAGCTCCTCGACCTCACCACTCACACTGGTGATTTCCTCAATAGTCAGCACACCACCGCCGGCCATGCCTCCGATCACCACCTCCAGGTTCTGCTGGACCACGAGGTACTCGGCTGTGAAACCTCCGGCCGAGAACCCACCCTGGACGCGGTTGCCATCGGAGTTCACCCCCTCGTCGACGAATTCACCGCCGAAGGCGCCACCGCCGAGACGCACCTTGCCCGTCTGCAGGAAGCCGCGGCCGCCCAGCGCCACGACGCCGCCGACATCACGCCCGAAGCTGCGATCGGAATCGATTCCCAGGTCCGCGTATACGAGCCAAAAGCCGCCGCCGCCGCCGAAATCGCCGCCGAAACGCTGAGCGAATGCCGACTCGGGCGGAAGTAGAAGCACGACACTGGCCAACAACAGCGTGATCGCTCTGTTCACCCGTCCTCCTCGTGAGCCGATGTCAGGTTATTCGGGAGCGCCACCGCTAAGGTTGGCGCGGGCCGCCTCGAGCATCGCCTGAATGCGAGGCGAACCCTGATCCGGGGGGACCACCTCGACATAATGCTCCCAAGCCTCCACGGCGGTCGCGTAATCGCCCCTCATGAAGGAGACCATCCCCTTGAACTGCAGTGCCTCGGCGAAGTCCGGATCGATGGCCAACGCCTGATCGAACATGGGGATCACGCCTTCAGGGTGATCCAAGGAGAACAGCAACATGCCGAGGTGCGTCAGCGTCTCGGCGTCGTTTGGATCGATGGCCAGAGAAGCCTGAGTGACGAAGTTCAGCTCGTCGTAACGCTGCAGCCGGAGATACATATGACCTAGAGCGACCAGCGCCTCGAGGTTCTGGGGGTCGCCGGCAACGATACCCTCGAGCTCTGCCAACCGCCGCAGGTCGACCTCGCCAACCGGCACACCCATCGAGGCGCCCGTCCCCTGTCCTGGGATCGAACCGGTGATCGAGTCGTCTCCCACCCGGGGGCGAAGCGCCGAGGACATAGCCAGATAGGCAATTGCCACGAATGCTATACCCGCAGCAGTCCAGCCGACTGCTGCCGGCACCCACGAGCGGCCCGGCGCTGCCGCCTCGCCCGTCACCGGCTCGGGGCGAGCCGCGCCGGCGCGGCCCTCAGCAACGCCCAGCTCCCTCTCGAGATGGGCGATCTCGGTCTCGTAACGTCCCCGTAGCTCCTGGTAGTCGGCGTCGGAGAGGTTGCCGGTGTCGTTGTCGGCCTCGATCTCCTCCAGCGAGCGCACGGCCGCCTCGTATCGCTCGTCGAGCTCGGCTCGCGCGCCGCCGCTATCACCTCGGCTGGTTGCGTCTGCCGCCCGCGAGTCGGCGTCCCCTGCCGCCCCCTTGAAGGTCGCGAAGAGGACCGCGATGATACCACCACCCACGGCAACGACAAGTAGAAACTCGGTCAGACCCATGGTCTAGAGCTCCTCCTCCTGCCCTTCCTCCACGATCGCCGCCGCCCGCGCTTGTCCCTGCTGTACCCAGCGACGTGCGGTGACGAGCACGAACGCCAGACCGCCGACCAGCAGAAAGACGGGCAGCAGCCAGACGGCCCAGTTGAAGCCCTCCGCCTTCGGTTCGAGCAGGATCCACTCACCGTAGCGCTCGACGAAGTATGCCGTCACCTCGTCCGGCGACCGAGAGAGCACGGCAGGTGGGGCAGCGCAACTTGGCGGCGAGCTGCCGGACCTGTGCTTCCAGTTCCGGATCCTCCGCCTGGATGGCGACCGCATCAGCGGTCTCCTGCACCTGCGCGAGGTCGGCGGCCGGCAGCGCCTGTACACAGACGAATAGAATCAGTAAAGCTGCATGCAAAACGCGCATTACTACCGGCCCCCCTGCGTCTGCGGATCGGCGGCCTGCCCGGGGTCCCTCGTGTGACCCTCGCTGCGTCCCGTGGGCACTTCGCCCTCGAGCGCTTCGGCGTCCGGCGACTCGGCGAGCAGTCGATCCGCCAACTGGATCATGAGCGGCGCGCTCACCGGCCCGATCTGTTTGTAGGCGATGCGCCCGTCTTTGGCGATGAAGTAAGTCTCCGGCGCGCCGTACACGCCGTAGTCGATTGCGATGCGTGAGCCCGGGTCGATGACACTCGGCCAGCTGCCGCCCATGCGTGCCATCCAGCGACGCGCGTTCTGCGGCGAGTCTTGATAGACGACGCCGAGCATCTGGAAGTCGCGTCCGGCATAGTAGCGCTCGGCCTCGACGAAGACCCGGTGCTCAGCGATGCAGGCCACGCACCAAGACGCCCAGAAGTTGAGAACGACGACCTTACCTCTAAAGTCCGCTAGGCTCAGCGTATCACCGTCGAGCGTCGGCGACGTGAACTCGAAGGCCGCGTGCCCCGGCAGTGGCGACTCTACTCTGTTCGGGTCGCGTGTCAGCCCGTAGGCGAGCAAAGCCACGATTGGGATCGCGCTGGCGGGAATCAGCACTTTCTTCCAGTTCATCAGTCGTCACCTCCGACGCCGGCTTCCATAGGTTTCCTTCGCCCCCTCGCTTCCTCAGCCCCCCGAGGCAGGTCGGTCCCGATAATGCCGACGCTGGATATCGCGAACAGCGCGCCTAGCGCAGCGATAGCGCCGCCGATCCAGATCCAGACGACCATCGGGTTCACGATGACGTTCACCGTGGCACTCGACCCGGTCTGGTCGTAAGCCATCAGGCTGAGATAGAGGTCCACCGTCGGCCGCGTCCGCACCTTCGGTGTGCCAATCGGCTGCTGCGACATCGGGTAATAGTTGAGGCGCGGCCGCATTACCGCCGCGACCTCCCCACCCTTCCCGATGCTGAACGCCGCTTCGACGAAATCGCGGTGTGGCTCGCGCCCGGCGTATAGCGAATCGAGTCGAACCGTATAGCCCTCATACGTCACTGCCTGGCCGATGCCTAGGGTGATCTCTCGCTCCCTGCGGTACGTCGAGGAGATAGCGATACCGACCGCCATGACGACGATCCCGAGGTGGACGACGTAACCTCCGTAGCGCCGCCGGTTCTTGGACATGACGTTCGCCAGCGCGCGGCCC
>JBDHHM010000053.1:0-9880 GCA_039589355.1 Gemmatimonadota bacterium
CGACCTCGAGAGGCAGGTGGCCAGCTTCAGGCTCAACGTGGGTGAAGGGCCGGCGGAGCTGATCACCGCCGCGGTGACGTACGACTGGACGGGACGCCGCCAGATCAGAACGCCTGCCCTCGAGCGCGGCGTCGTGCGCGATGTCATCGTCCAATTCAGCTCTCGCAGGGGAAGCGAGGCGATCGACTGTCGCTTCTCCGTGCGCTTCCTAGCGGGTCTCGTCTGGCTGGGAGGGGTCCTTATGTTGCTCTCGTTCGTGGTTCGCGGGAGGCCGCTCGAATGACCGCGCTCCTGGCTATGATTATAGGGGTCCTGGCCGTCGGCTACGCGATCTGGCCGCTGGCCCGCGGTCGAGAAGGGTCGCCGCTCACCGAGGGGCCCGCCGACTGCGATGGGGAGAGTGAGGCGCAGGCCGCCGCGCTCGTGGCCTGGTCCTCGGCCGCAGGTGAGATACGATGGGAAGAAGAGCCCGCCGGCTTCCTCGATCGTTCTTCATGCTGATTGCCCGGGCACGAACCGGGCGGTAACTTCGCGCTAAGATCAACCTGGAACGAGCCAGCCCGGATGCGCAACGCGCCCCGCGCTGGAAAGCGGTGGGGAAATGCGGGGCGCCTCCTGGACGGGCTGACGCTCACGCCGGTCGTCGCTGCGGAAGTCAGACTCACGACCAGTCTGATCGACACACCCGTCAGGAATGTCACCGACGAAGAGGGGCGCTTCCTGTTTATCAGCGTGAGACCGGGTTCATGCAGGCTGGAGATCGAGCACCTGGGCTACGGAATTCAGTCGGCGACCGTGGATGTGCCGCGGGGTGGGACGCTAGATGTAGAAGTGCACCTCGCGCCGGAACCGGTGCGCTTGGAGCCGCTGGAGGTGGTGGTACATAGGCGGTCGCGATGGTTGGAGCGGCAGGGCTTCTATAGGCGTAAGGAGCTTGGGTTCGGGCATGTCTTCGGTCGGGCAGAGCTGGACGATTGGCGAGGATCGCTGAGTTTGAATCTACAGAGGGTTCCAGGCGTTTACCGCTATCCCGGCGACAGCGCCGTCATCCGAATGCTCTTTCCTGGTCACTACGGGCTAGGCATGTGCGCTCCGACCGTTTTCGTGAACGGTTGGCCGGACCCGCTTGTAATAAGTTATTTGGACGTCTACCATGCTAGCGAGCTCGAGGGCGTGGAGGTTTACCGCGCGCCGTGGGAGGTTCCGGGCAAGTATCGGGTCCTGTTATACCCATCACGTCTTACCTGTGGTGTCATCCTCCTCTGGGTGCGTGGCAGGCACTAGATCCGCGAGTCCGGGCTGCTGCGCGCGCCCAGGAGGGCCCAAGGCCGCGCCGTCTCGGGCCTTGACCCCGAAGAAGTCCCGAAGTACTTTGGGGCCTGGATACCGGGGCCGCCCCGGGACCGCTCCGGGGCCGATCCTAATACCCCAGATTCCATGACCGGAAACGAGATCGTCGACCTGCGCAGCGACACGGTGACACGGCCATCCCCCGGGATGCGTCAGGCGATCGCCGTCGCCGAGGTCGGTGACGACGTCCTCGGCGACGACCCCACCGTCAAGCTGCTGCAGGAGCGGTTGGCGGGTTTGCTCGGTAAGGAGGCGTCGCTCTTCTTCCCCAGCGGCACCCAGGCGAACCAGACGGGGATCCTGCTGAACACGCGGCCGGGGACGGAGGCGATCTGCGAGGCGAACGCCCACGTTCTGCACTACGAGTTTGCGGGCGCGGCGGCATGGTCGGGCGTGCAGCTTCGGGCGGTGGCGACGGAGGAGGGCGTGCTGACGGCGGACCTGGCGCGGCCGTACATACGGCCTGCGAGCCCGCACCTGATGCGCACGGTGCTCATCTGCGCCGAGAACACGCACAACATGGCGGGCGGGAAGGTGATGCCGTTGGCGGTGCTGGAGGGGCTGCGTGAGCTGGCGAACGAGAACGGCCTGGCACTCCATCTGGATGGGGCGCGGCTGTGGAACGCGGCGGCGGCGACGGGAAAGTCGGCGGCCGAGTTCGCCGCGCAGGCGGACACGGTCATGGTCTGCTTCTCGAAGGGGTTGGGCGCGCCGATCGGTTCGGCTCTGGCGGGCACGGCGGAGGCGATGGCGCGGGCCCACGCGTGGCGGAAGCGGTTGGGCGGCGGCATGCGGCAGGTGGGCATCCTGGCGGCCGCCGGGCTCTACGCCCTCGAGCACAACCTGCCTCGCGTCGCCGAGGACCACGCACGGGCTCGCCGGTTCGCCGAGTGCGTCGACGGCCTGGACGGCTTCCGCGTGATAGCGCCGGACACCAACATTATCATGATCGACATGGAGCGTGACGACCCGGCGCCGGGCGACGTGGTCAGCTTCCTGGAGGAGCGCGGTGTGTGGCTTTTGGCTACGGGCCCGCGCCGGCTCCGGGCGGTCACCCATCTCGACGTCGATGACGCCGGGATCGAGAGGGCCTGCGCTGCGTTCGAGGAGTTGGCAGCACGGTAGAAACGTTGACAATCAGTTGAACGTTGCACGGTAGGGTTGGTTGGCAGGTTGGCTGGACGTCGAACGCCCAATTTCCCCGGGAGGAGAAATGGCTGCGGAGCTGAGTGAGGATAGGAAAAAGGCGCTGAACGTCGCGATCTCCCTGGTCGAGCGCCAGCACGGCAAGGGCGCGATCATGCGCATGGGCGCCGAAGGGGCCCGGGTCAAGGTGGAGGCGATCCCGACGGGATCCATCGCGCTCGACGCCGTCACCGGGATCGGCGGCATCCCGCGGGGCCGGGTGACCGAGGTCTACGGTCCGGAGTCGTCGGGCAAGACGACGCTGACGCTGCACATGATCGCCAACGCCCATAAGGGCGGCGGTGTGGCGGCGTTCATCGATGCCGAGCACGCCCTCGACATCAACTACGCCGAGAAGCTGGGCGTCGATGTCGAGAACCTGCTGGTCTCGCAGCCCGACACCGGCGAGCAGGCGCTGGAGATCGCCGAGGTCCTGGTGCGCAGCAGCGCCGTCGACATCGTGGTCATCGATTCCGTCGCCGCCCTCGTCCCCCGGGCGGAGATCGAAGGTGAGATGGGCGCCTCGCACGTCGGACTGCAGGCGCGGCTCATGTCGCAGGCGCTGCGCAAAGTGACCGGCGCGATCAGCCGCTCGAACACGGCCGTCGTCTTCACCAATCAGATCCGCGAGAAGATCGGCGTCATGTTCGGGAATCCGGAGACCCAGCCGGGCGGCCGGGCGCTCAAGTTCTACGCCTCGCTGCGCCTCGACATCCGCCGCATCGCATCGATCAAGGACGGCAACGACCCGGTTGGCAACCGGACCCGGGTCAAGGTCGTCAAGAACAAGTGCGCGCCGCCGTTCCGCCAGGCCGAGTTCGACATCATGTTCAACCAGGGCATCTCGCGGGCCGGCGAGCTCGTCGACATCGCGACCGAGCACGAGATCATCAAGAAGTCCGGAGCCTGGTATTCCTACGGCGAGCAGAGGATCGGTCAAGGTCGCGAGAACGCCAAGAGCTTCCTGGATGAGAACCCGGATGTCGCTCGAGATGTCGAGGCGAAGGTGCTCGGTGCCCTCGGCATCGGGCCGAGCGTCGTTGTCGAAGTCGCAGCGGAGTCGGAGGAGAAGGAAGACGCCTAACGCGGGTCGCAACGACCGAGCCAGGTGGACGAGAAAGCCCAGGATCAAGGTACGGCCTCGGACGTTTCAGAAGAGGCCGCGCGCCGCGCTATAGACGCGGCGCTCAATTTTTTGTCCTACCGGCAGAGGACCGGCAGGGAAGTCCGTCGCAAACTCGCCGAGCGCGGCTTCAGCTCTGAGCTCATCGAGGCGGCGCTCGGGCGGCTCGCCGCTGTGCGCCTCGTCGATGATGAGGCGTTCGTTAGCGCCTACGTCCGCGACCGGATCGCGCATCGCCCGATTGGGGTCCGCCGCATGATCCAGGAGCTATACCAGAAGGGGATCTCGCGCGAGGTCGCCCTGCCGGTCATCCAGGAAGTGCTGCGCGAGGAAGAGACGGACGAGCGCGCGCTGGCCGAGCGTGTGGTGGCGAAGAAGCGCCGCACCGTAAAGTCGCGGACACAGGACGAGAGGGTGCTCAGACGGCGGCTGCGTGATCACCTGATCCGCAGGGGCTTCGAGACGCGCGTCGCCAAGGATGCCGTGGACGGGCTGTTCCCAAGGACCGATGCAGACGAGTGAAGGGGGTGTGCGGCGCGCCCGGCCGGACGAAGCGATCCCGCTCACCGAGCTGGCCTTCCGATCGAAGGCGCATTGGGGCTACGACCGCGAGTTCATGCAGGCGTGCCGGGCCACGCTGACGGTGACGGCGGAGTTCATCGCACGCGCCGACGTCTACGTCGCGGAGGTCGAGGGTCGCGTCGTCGGCTTCTACAGTCTGGCGCCCTGGAACTCGGATCTCGAGTTGTACCATTTCTTCGTCGATCCGCCGGCGATGGGAAACGGTGTGGGGCGCTGTCTTTGGGACGACGCGGTCCGGAGAGCGACCGAGCTCGGTTACCCGAGGCTCTTGATCCAGAGCGATCCGTTCGCCGAGGGGTTCTACCTCAAGCTGGGCGCCGAGAGTATCGGCGAGGTGCCGTCAGAGGCGGTGACCGGTCGCATGTTACCCCTGATGGTCTTCCCGCTGCGGGAAGGCGAGGACTGGTCCGGGCGAACCACACCATGAGTTGCTGCCACTGCCAGGGAGCACAGCGCGTCTTCTCGGGCCGTTACGTCGGCGGACATCGTGACCCTCGATCGCCTGATCTGCTGTTACCCCGTTGTGAGTGCGCTGGTTGGGCATTCGGTGGGGAAGGCGGGCAGGCTCTACGGCGCCGTCTACCCGCGTGATACCTGGTGCACGAAGCCCGGAGGACGTTCACCTGGCAGGTCGTCGTCTACGGGCGCGATTCGGCTTAGGGCGGCGACAACCGCAGTCGCCGCGTGTCCGCCATAGGCCTCCGCCTCGGCAACGCCGCCTCGATGCGGCGGATCACCTTCGCCGCGGCCGAGCGGTAGCTCGTGAGCTTGCCACCGTAGATGCTCAGCACCCGCGGCGGATCGCGGCGGCTCTCTCGGTCACTCAGCAGGATGACCTCGCGCGTGCGATGGAAGGCGTGGCCGGGGCCGGACGGTAGCACGCGCAGCCCGGCGAAGGCGTCCTGAACCGTGCACTGATCCCGGTAGCGCGGGAAGTGGCGGTGCAGGACCCGTAGTAGGTAGTTCTTCTCCGCGCGAAGTGGCTGGACCCTGTCAGGTTCCCCGCGGAAGCGCGTCTCGGTCGTTCCCACCAGCGTCTTGCCCTTCCACGGCATCGTGAAGACGGCGCGTCCGTCGCGAGGTACCTCGATGTAGTAGAGGCCCCGCTCGACGGTCCCGTTCACGATGATGTGGCTGCCCTGAACGAGCTCTATTTCGCGGCAGCGCGGCATCGGATCGATGCGCTCAGCCACCCGGTTCACCCAGGGGCCGGCTGCGTTCACTAGGACGCGTGCCTCACAGGTGTCCTCATGCCCGTCGCATGCGTAGTGGACGACGCAACTGTCTGACTTGAGCTCGGCGCGAACGAGCTCGGCGGGCATCGCCAGCTCTGCTCCGAGACTAGACGCCGAGCTCATCACCGCCGCCGTCAGCACCGCGTCGTCGGTCTGTGCGTCGTAGTACTGGAAGACGGCGTCGAGTCCCTCGGTAGTCAATCCGTCCAGCTCGCCCCAGCCTGAGCGCGGTACCTTCCGGAACAGCACCTGCTTCCGCAGCCGACCGAGTATCGCATAGAGGGTGAGGCCTGCCCGCACGAGGGACGGCCGCCGCCGCGTCTTCGAGAAGACGGGGATGTAGAAAGGCTTGAGCTCGACGAGATCCGGCGCGTTACGCAGCAGCAGCGCCCGCTCGTCCAGGCTCTCGTGCACCAGCGAGAGCTCGTAGCTCTCCAGGTAGCGCAGGCCGCCGTGGATGAGCTTGCTCGACTTGCTGGATGTGCCGGCCGCCAAGGCCGTCTTCTCGAGCAGCAGGACCGAGTGACCGGCAGCAGCTGTGGCCTGTGCGACGCCGACGCCGTTTATCCCACCGCCCACCACCACGACGTCGTAACGTCTACCCATCGCGTCAGCGCCCCGGTGCCAGCCGCAGGTCGGTCAGCATCTCGCCGATGGCCATCGTCTCGATTAACCGCGCGCCGCGCGCGGTGAGGCCGAGCGCCAGATCGGGATCGATGACCTCATAGAGTGCCCAATCCCAGGGGCCCGGCCAGAGCGCCTCTTCGTCGGGGATCATCCGGTAATTGCAGAACAGGTACTCGGGCTGAAACCGCTCGGCGGCCTCGCGCGCCATCAAAGTCCACTCCGAGAGCACCCAGCCGACACGCTCCGCATCTCGTTCGCGGGCCTGCCGGATCGCCTCCAGTGCGAAGGAGATGACGACGCAACGGCCTGCAGCTGGCTCTAGGTCCTTCATCACCCGCTCGACGACCTCTACGGTGCCGAACCTGTTGAGGCTCTCGCGCTTTATCTCGACGAAGGCCGTCACCTTCGGGTACTTCTTCAGAAAGGTGATGACATCGGCGAGCGTGGGCACGTGCACCTCGGCGAACTCCGGCCCGAAACGAGCCGTCTCGTTGACCCAGATGTCCTTCAGTTGCTCGAGCGTCATGTCGAGCACGTTCCGGTCGACGCCGGCGGTGCGCCACAGCTCGGCGTCGTGCATCAGTACCGGGACGCCGTCCTTGGTGAGCTGAACGTCGAACTCGATGTATCCGGCACCGGCATCGATGGCGGCCTTCAGGCTCTCCAGCGTGTTCTCCGGATAGCGCAAGGCGTAGCCGCGGTGGGCGATCAGGGCCGGCGGCTTGATGTTCACGTTCTTCGGAATGTTGAGCCCTCTCATGGGACCAGTGACCGGTGATCGGTAGTCGGTAGTCGGTGGTCGGTTATTCTCCGTTGTCCAACAGTAAACACTACGGAATAGACTTGTGATCGGTGACAAGTCTACCGGCCACCGTCCACCGACTTACTGACCACCGGATTCCTCCGGGTACAACGTCACCTGCACGTAATTATCGGTGCGCAGGTAGATGTTCGCCGCCGCGCGGACTATGTCGGCGGTCAGTCCGTCGATCAGCTCCTCGTAGGTGATGATGTTACGGGGGTCCAAGCCGTAGCGTTCGGCGGCGACCAGCTGACCGAGCCAGAAGCCGTTCTCGCGCAGGTCGGTTTCGTACTCGCGCCGCTGCATTTCCTTCACTTTATCGATGTCCTCCTGCGACGGTCCGACCGTCTGAAGGCTGTCGATCTGAAGGAAGACGGCATCGACCATCTCTTCGAGCCGCTCGGGGGCGGTGCCGAAGCCGATGCTGAACTGGTAGTCGGGCACCGGGTCGCGACTGCCGCTTCCGCCGGCGCTGACGCCGTAGGTACCGCCCATGTCCTCGCGCATGACTTCGCGCAGCCGGATGCGGAGCACGTTGCTCAGCGCGCGCAGCGAGTAGCGGCTCTCGCGCGTCCAGTCGAACGGGCCGGTGAAGACGACCCGCGTTTGGCTCTTCGGCTCGATCCCTTTGTAGACGGTCTTCTGGATGACACCGGTGGGGTAGCTGATACCCTCATCGCGCCACCTCTCTTCACGACCGGCGGCTGGCAGGCCACCGATGTAGGTCTGGATCAGCGGCTTCAGGCTGTCGGGATCGAAGTTACCCACGAAGACGAAGAAGAAGTCGCCGGCATCCGCAAAACGGTCCCGGTAGAACTCGTAGGACACCTCCATGTCCATCTCGTTGTACAGCTGGATGCTCGGCGGACGCGTGCGGAAATGATGCTGTGTGAGCGTGACCCTCAGTGTGTCGTTGAAGGCCGACGCCGGGTTGGCGTTGCGATTGGCCAAAGAGGCCTGAATGCGCGACTTGATCGATTGGAACGCGGCGGCGTCACGGCGCGGTGCGGTGAAATACAGGTAGATGAGCTGGAACATCGTCTCCACATCGCTCGGCGAAGCGCTGCCGCCGATGGCCTCGTAGAGTGAGCCGATAGACGGCGACACACGCACCGCCGTGCCGGCCAGCTTCTTCTGCAGGTCCACAAGACTGAACTCGCCGACGCCCGCCCGGAAGACGACGGTGGAAGCGGTCATCGCGGCGACGTAGTCCCGGTCGGAGGCCAGCGAGGTACCGCCGGGGCTCCAGCCGTTGAACAGGATCTCGTCGTCCTTGAAAACTGTGGGCTTGAGCAGCACCCGGACTCCGTTGGCCAGGGTCCAGCGCTGGACGCCTATCTCCTCGAGCTCCTCGATCTCGATGATCTCGGCCGGCTCGGGTACGATTGGCACGAGCGGCGCCTCGGTGGCGACGTCGACGTACGCCTCGATTCCCGCCGCCTCGACGGCGGCGAATACGGCCAGCAGCTCGGCCTCGCCCGGCACTTCGGCGCCTTCCTTCTCTGGTCCGTCCACGAGGATCACCCTGTTGCTCTCGGTGATCCACTCGCGGGCCAGCCGGTTAGTCTCCTCCAGTCGCACGCTGGGCAGCAGCCGCTGGTGTGCCCCGAACTCGAAGGCGATGCCCGGTATCGGCTCGTCGTAGAGGAAGGCGCGGGCATATTCGGAGGCGTAGCCCGACGATTGTGTCTTCTCTCGCTCGTCGTAAGCCTGCTGCAGGAACCGCAGCAGCTCGCGCTTCTCTCGCTCGAGTTCGGTCTCGGTGAAGCCGTGGCGCGCCACGCGCTGTGCCTCGGTGAGCAGCACCTCGAGCGCCCGCTCGTGACGGTTCTCCTGCACGCCGGCGCCGAGGACGTAGACCTCCTTCGAGCCGATGAAGCGGCCCTGGCTGGAGGAGGCGCCGATGAACGGGGGCTCGGCCTGCTGCGTCAGTTCGAAGAGGCGGAAGTTGAGCATGCGGTTGTAAAGCGCCTCGACGATCGATTGCCTGTAGGCGCCCAGCGTGCCGACTTCGCGCGCCTGCTGCTTCCAGTAGACGGCCACCGAGTTGAATGTGGCCTCGGGGTCGGTGGCGATGGCGAACAGCGTCTCCTCGTGGTCGGGCACGGGGAAAGTGGGTCTTTCCGGCGCGATATCGGGCATGGGTATGCCGGCGAAGTGCCGGTGGATCAGCTCCTCGATGGTTTCCGCCTCGAAGTCACCCACGGCGATCACCGCCATCAGGTCCGGGCGATACCACTGGCGATAGAAACGCTTGAGCGTCTCGTAGTCGAAGTTCTCCACGACCTCCGGCTTCCCGATCGGAAGGCGCTCGGCGTAGCGCGAGCCCTGAAAGAGGACGGGGAGTTGCTGGTCGCGGATCCTGGCGCCGGCGCCACGGCCGAGCCGCCACTCCTCGACGATCACGCCGCGCTCCTTGTCGATCTCCTCGTGGTCGAACACCTGGCCGTGCGCCCAGTCCTCGAGGATCTGGAACGCGGTGGCGACGAGCTCGGCGCTGTCAGTCGGCACCATCAGCATGTAGACGGTCTCATCGAAGCTCGTGTAGGCGTTCAGGTCGGGCCCGAAGCGCATGCCGATCCCTTCCAGGTAGTCGACTAGCTCCTGCTTCTCGAAATGTTCGGTCCCGTTGAACGCCATGTGCTCGACGAAATGCGCCAGCCCCAGTTGGTCCTCGTCCTCCAGAACCGACCCGGCCTTTACCACCAGGCGCAGCTCCGCCCGCGCACGGGGCTCTGGGTTCTCGCGGATGTAGTAGCGCAGGCCGTTGGGCAGCGTGCCCAGCGTGACCGCCGAATCGACGGGAAGCGGGGTGCGCGGATCGACGGCTGCCTGCTGGGCTGCTGCGGGCAGGGCGGCGCTGAGAGCTACGAGGGACGCTAGAAGTGCCCGTTTCATGCTGAGATCTCCGTTAGACAGGTGCCAAGTCGGAAGTCCATCGGGAGTCGGGGATTCGGGGATTCGGGGATTCGGGGA
>JBDHHM010000054.1:0-16062 GCA_039589355.1 Gemmatimonadota bacterium
GACGATGACGATCGAGCTGATCACGCAGATCGCGATGGAAGAGGGCTTGCGGTTCGCGATCCGCGAGGGCGGCCGCACGGTCGGCGCCGGCGTCGTAACGAAGATTCTGGAATAACCGGTAGTCGGTAGTCAGTAGCCGGTGGTCGGTAAGTACGATCACCGGCCACCGGCCACCGGCCACCGGCCACTGACAACCGGCAGTGCCATGGCTGAGAATCGAATAAAGATCACCCTCGCTTGCACGCAGTGCGAATCGCGCAACTACAACACGACCAAGAATCGGCAGAAGCACCCGGAGCGGGTCGAGTACAAGAAATACTGCGTGCGCTGCGGCAAGCACACGAAGCACAAAGAGACTAAATAGCGGTCACCCCAATGTTCGAGCGACTGAGTCAGTTTCGCGAATTCCTCGGCACTGTCCCGCCGGAGATGAAGAAGGTCACTTGGCCGGATTTGGAGCAGCTGCGCAACGCCACGGGCGTGATCATCATCTTCGTGCTGATCGTGGCGGCCATCATCGGTCTGATGGACCTGGTATTCCGCCAGCTGGTTGGCGTAATAATCAGCACCCTGGGTGCTTGAGGACGAATGAACGATCAGGCTACCGAGCAAGATGCCAGGTGGTACGCGATACAGACGTACGCGGGGCACGAGAACAAAGTCAGGACTCTGATCGTTCGTAAGATCGAGGAGGAGGACGGAGGCTCCATCGAGGAGAAGGAGATCCAGGAAGTCATCGTTCCGACCCACGATGTCGTCGAGGTCAAGGGTGGCAAGAAGGTCTCCAAGAGCAGGCGGCTTTACCCCGGTTACGTTCTGGTCAAGATGGTCCTCAACGAGAGGACGCTGCACGAGATCAATAACATCCAGGGCGTGATCAAATTCGTCGGCGGCGGCACGATGCCGCAGCCGCTGCGGGACGACGAGATCAACAAGATCCTCGGCGTCGAGACCGCCGTGCAGGAGACGGATCTCGAAGAAGAACAGCGGATTCCTTTCTACGTCGGACAGTCGGTCGAGGTTGCGGAAGGCCCATTTTCGGACTTCGCGGGCACGGTCGAACACGTCGACCAGGAGAAGGGGAAGGTCAAGGTTCAGGTCTCGTTGTTCGGCAGGTCCACTACGATCGAGCTGGACTATACGCAATTGAAGGGATACTGAGGAAAAGTGATCAGTGATCAGTAATTAGCAGCTGCCGATGCCGCTACTGATCACCGATAACTGATCACTGATTACTGGATTCACTATGGCAAAGTCCAAGAAGAGAGTAATCGGATTCATCAAGCTGCAGGTCCCCGGCGGTCAGGCGACCCCGGCACCCCCTGTTGGCCCCGCTTTGGGCCAGCACGGTGTGAACATCATGGACTTCTGCAAGCAGTTCAACTCCAAGACGCAGGGGCAGCCCGGCATCCTGATACCGGTGGAGATCGAGATTTACCACGATCGCACCTTCAGCTTCATCACGAAGACGCCGCCGGCGGCGGTGTTGCTGAAGCGGGAAGCGGGGATCGACAAGGCGTCCGGCGAGCCGAATCGGACCAAAGTGGCGACGGTGAGCCGTGATCAGGTAAAGAAGATCGCGGAGATCAAGAAAGAGGACCTCAACGCCGCCTCGGTCGAGGCCGCAATGCGGATGATCGAGGGCACGGCGCGTTCGATGGGAATCGTGGTGGCTGACTGATGCCTAAGCATGGAAAAAGGTACCGCGCGGCGTCTGAGTCGCGCGTAACGACTCGGTACTACGGTGTGCGCGAAGCCCTGGGGATCGTCAAGCAGGCGGCCACGGCGAAATTCGACGAGACCGTCGACACCGCTGTTCGCCTCAATGTCGACCCGAGGCACGCCGACCAGATCGTCCGCGGCACCGTTAACTTGCCGCACGGCACGGGCAAATCGATACGCGTGCTGGCTATCGCCGAAGGCGATAAGGCACGAGAGGCGCAGGAAGCGGGTGCCGACTACGTGGGAACGGAGTACATAAAGCAGATCCAGGACGGTTGGCTCGATTTCGACGCCGTCGTCGCGACACCGGACACCATGAGGGAAGTCGGTAAGCTGGGCCGGGTCCTCGGACCGAGGGGGCTCATGCCGACGCCCAAGGCCGGCACCGTGACCATGGACATCGCCAAGGCGATAACGGAGCTCAAGGCCGGGCGCATCGAGTTCAGGGTCGACCGTACCGGCAACGTGCACGCGCCGATCGGCAAGGTGTCGTTCGACCTCGAGATGCTAGAGGAGAACTTCAAGGGCTTTATGGACGCGGTGATCCGGGCCCGGCCCGCCGCGGCAAAGGGCGGCTACGTCAGGGCCGTCACGGTTTCCAGCACCATGGGTCCGGGAATCAAGATCGAACCGACGCTATTCCGCAAGACGGCCTGAGCGAGAGAGAACTAAGCGGTCATGGCACAGCGTACGAAGAAAGAAAAAATTCAGCTGACCGCCGAGCTGATCGACACGCTCGGCGCGTCGGATGTCCTCTATTTGACCGACTTCACGGGGCTCAACGTTAAGGAGATCACCGAGCTCCGGCGCCGGTTCCGCGAGGCGGGCTACCGCTTCATAGTGGTCAAGAACCGTCTGGCGCTCCGGGCGATCGAGCAGCTCGACCTGCCCGATATCACCGAGTACCTGCGGGGCCCGACCGGCTTCGTCGTCGGCACCGACGACCCGGTCGCCCCGGCGAAGATGCTGCGCGACTTTGCCAAGGAGAACGAGGACCGGCCGACCGTGAAGGTCGGTGTCGTCGAGAACCGCCTCGTAGGCGCCGACGAGGTCATGACTCTGGCCGCTTTGCCCTCGCGCGAGGAGTTGCTGGCGGGGATCGCCGGCTCGCTGACCGCGCCGCTGGCGGGAATCGTGGGGGTCCTGGAGGGGTTGCTCCGCGACATCGCGTCCATGATCGAAGAGGTGGCGAAGAAGCAGGAGAGTGATCAGTAATCAGTGATCGGTAATCGAACCCTACTGATCACTGGTCACCGATCGCTATTCACTTTACTTACGGCTCGAGACTATATGACGTTAACTGAAACCAGATAGGGACCCATGAGCAAAGTCGAAGAGATTCTTGACGCGATCGGCTCGCTGACCGTCCTCGAGGCGTCGGAGCTGAAGAAGGCGATGGAGGAGAAGTTCGGTGTAAGCGCTGCTGCCCCCGTCGCGTTGGCGTCCGCTGCGCCGGGCGCTGCCGGCGGTGAGGCGGCCGAGGAGCAGTTCGAGTTTGACGTTGTTCTCGCCGGCATCGGTGACAAGAAGATCCAGGTCATCAAGGCGCTGCGCGAGGTGACCAGCCTTGGCCTCAAGGAGGCGAAGGAGCTGGTCGATGGTGCTCCGAGCACCATCAAAGAGGCCGCATGAGCTTAAGTAGGGCTGAGGGGTTCCCCGTCCGGCGGTGAGGTCGCCGCCGGTGAAGTGGTGCACTGAAGACGAGGTGACGGCTCCTCTGCCTATGCCGCTTGCGTGGCGTGAACACAACTTGTGCCTAAGAACACAGAACCCCGCGACCCAACGGGACGACGGGGAGTTCTGTGCTTTTTCGGGCCTCCTACTGTCTCCGTCGACTGAGAAGTGGCGCCGCCAAGTCGTTTCGCCGGCGCGACCGTGGTCGGTGGCACACGCTGGCTGTGCACTTTTCTTGGAGGTATAGACGTTGGCCAAGACGATGATTCCTGAGATGAAGGCCCGCGATGCCCTAACCGCGGGCGCCGGTAACGGGAAGAGCGATGTGCCCGTAATCTCCTTCGCGCACCTCGCCACGGCGATGGCGATGCCGAACCTGCTCGACGTTCAGCGTGAGGCGTTCGACGCCTTGCTCGAGCGGGATGTCGAGGAGGGAGCGGGACGCGATTTCGGGTTGGAGCGCGTATTCAACGAAATCTTCCCGAGCGCCGACACCAAGAAGAACTTCTTGCTCGAGTTTGTCAGCTACTCGCTCGGCGAGCCGAAGTACACCGTCGAGGAGTGCATGGAGCGCGACATGACCTACGGCGCTCCGCTCAAGGCGACGCTCCGCCTCGTCATCAACGAAGATGTCGAGGGTGAGAAGCGGCCGCGGGACATCCTCGAGAAGGAGGTCTATCTGGGTGAGCTGCCGCTGCTCACCGAGCAGGGGACCTTCGTGATCAATGGGGCCGAGCGTGTGATCGTCAGTCAGCTGCACCGCTCGCCCGGCGTGGTCTTCGAGGAGACGATCCACCCCAACGGCACCAAGCTCTTCTCGGCGCGGATCATCCCGTTCAGGGGCTCGTGGGTCGAGTTCTCCATCGACATCCACGATGTCGTCCACGTCCATATCGACAAGAAGAAGAAGTTCCCGGCGACGGCGCTGTTGAGGGCGTTCGGGCACGGGGGCGACCCGGACATCCTGGATCTGTTCTACGGCGTCCGGGAGTTGAAGGTCGAGGAGATCGCCGGCGACCGGGCATTTCGTCGCGAGGCCGCGGGCACCTTGCTAGCCGCCTCGGTGCCGAACCCGGCGTACGAGGGCGAGCCCGAGAGCATCGTGCTCACCGGCTTCGACCTCGAGGAGGACCAGGGTTGGCTGGCCAGCGATCAGCGCCATCCCGAGACCGGGCGCATGCTCGGCGGTCTGGGCGACCCGATCAACGCCGACCTCATCAACCGTCTCATTGAGGTCGGCATCGAAGAAGTGCCAATCCAACGCGACCCCGACGCCTTCCTCGGGCGCCGGGCGGACGAGCTCACGCCCGAGATGATTAGCCAGATCGAGAGCGCCGAAGTCGATAAGATCTCGGTGTACTCGACGCCGATCCGCATTCCGTTGCGCGGCCGCTACGAGGACCTGGCGAACCGGCGCGACTGGAGCCAGGATCCTCGGCTCGCGGCCGACGTCGTCGACGCCGCCACCGGCGAGATACTGGCCGAGACGGGCGCCGCGTTCGACGGCAAACTGTTCGAGCAGCTCGCCAAGAAGGGGATTCGTTTCGTCCTGGTGTTCACCGGTGGCGCACGCGGCGAGTCACCGCTGATCAAGAACACGCTGGAAAAGGACCCGACCCACGGCGAGCCGGACGCCCTGTACGCCATCTATTCGCTGCTGCGGCCGGGCGAAGCGCCGAACCTCGCTACCGCGCGCACGGCGATCGAGCGGCTGTTCTTCAACCCGAAGCGGTACGATCTGGGCCGGGTGGGACGCTATAAGATCAACCAGCGGCTACGCGACACTTACCGGCTTTTGAGCGTGGAGCCGCCGACCTCCGAGACTACGATTCTGACGGTCACCGACTTCATCGCCATCGTCCGCTACCTGATCGAGCTGCACGAGGGCCGCGGCTACGTCGATGACATCGACCATCTGGGCAACCGGCGCGTGCGATCGGTAGGCGAGCTCATTGCCAACCAGTTCTCGGTGGGGCTGTCGCGGATGGCGCGCCTCGTTCGCGAGCGCATGTCGATCGCCAGCGACCCTGAGCAGATCAACATCGACGACCTGGTCAACGCCCGCACGGTTAGCGCGGTGATACAGTCGTTCTTTGGCTCTTCGCAGCTGAGCCAGTTCATGGATCAGACCAACCCGCTGGCCGAGTTGACGCACAAGCGGCGACTCTCGGCGCTGGGCCCCGGCGGCCTCACGCGGGAGCGGGCCGGGTTCGAGGTCCGCGACGTCCATTACTCGCACTACGGGCGCATGTGCCCGATCGAGACGCCGGAAGGCCCGAACATCGGGTTGATCACCAGCCTCTCGACCTACGCGCGGATCAACAGCCTGGGCTTCATCGAGACGCCTTACCGCAAGGTTGAGCAGGGCAAGGTCAGCGGCGAAATGATCTGGCTGACGGCAAACGAGGAGGAGGAGTTCGCCGTCGCACAGGCGAATGCCGAGCTCAACCCGGACGGCACGTTCGTCAACCCGCTCGCTCTCTGCCGGCAGGCCGACGACTACCCGCTGCTGCCGCCCGAGCAGATCGACTACATGGATGTCTCGCCCGATCAGCTCGTCGCGGTGTCGCCGGCGATGATCCCGTTCCTCGAGCACGACGACGCGAACCGTGCGCTCATGGGCTCGAACATGCAGCGCCAGGCCGTACCGCTCCTGTTCCCGGCGCGGCCGCTCGTTGGGACCGGTCTCGAGGACAAGATCGCTCGCGACTCGGGTGCGGTTTTGGTCGCCAAACGGGGCGGCGTCGTCACCCAGGTGAGAGCGGACGAGATCATGATCGACACCGGCATCTCGAGGCCGGGTGGCGACGAGCCGCTCGCCAAGTTGAGCCAGTTCGACCGTTACAAGCTCAAGAAGTTCTGGCGTACCAATCAGGATACGGCGATCAACCAGCGGCCGCTGGTCAAAGACGGCGACCGGGTCGAAGAGGGGGACATCATCGCCGATGGCGCCTCCACCGACCGCGGCGAGCTGGCCTTGGGCCGGAACCTGACGGTCGCCTTTATGCCTTGGTACGGCCACAACTTCGAGGACGCCATCGTGATCAGCGAGCGTCTGGTGAAGGATGACGAGTACACGTCTATCCACATCCAGGAGCTCGAACTGCACGTGCGCGACACGAAGCGTGGCATGGAAGAGATCACCCGCGAGATCCCCAACGTCTCTGAGGAGGCGCTGAAGGACCTCGACGAGCGTGGCGTCGTCCGTGTCGGCGCCTCCGTCAAGCCGAACGACATCTTGGTCGGCAAGATCACGCCCAAGGGCGAGACCGAGCTGTCGCCGGAGGAGAAGCTGCTGACGGCCATCTTCGGCGAGAAGGCGCTCGAGAAGGAACACGGCGAAAAGATCGGACTGCTGCGCGAGCAGGAGCGCGATGAGATCGCCCGCGTAACCGAGGTGCGTGACGAGGAGCTGCGCGAGCTGCTTACGGGGCAGACGGTGCAGCTGTTCCTGAAGCGCGGGACTATCGAGCCCTACTTCAAGGAGGGCAAGAAACTCGCCGACCGTGTGGTCGAGGAGCTCGAGTTCTCGAAGCTCGACCTGACTGCGCTCAAGGTGAAGAGCGCGGGGGCGAACGAGAAGGTCCGGCGCGTGATCGAGGAGTCGCGCCAGCGAATCGAGCGGATTCGGGAAAAGACCGAGGAGTCGATCGACAAGGTCCTGCAGCCGGATGAGCTTTCCCCGGGCGTTGTGCAGCTGGTCAAGGTGTACATCGCCGAGCGCCGCAAGGTCGCCGTAGGCGACAAGGTCGCCGGCCGCCACGGCAACAAGGGTGTGATCGCTCGGATCGTGCCCGAGGAGGACATGCCCTTCCAACCCGACGGCACGGCGGTAGACATCGTACTCAATCCACTGGGTGTGCCGTCGCGAATGAACGTCGGGCAGATCTTGGAGACGCACCTGGGCTGGTGCGCCAGGATCTTCGGCTTCGAGGCGAAGACGCCGGTCTTCCACGGTGCCACAGAGGACGAGGTCGGCGTGCTGCTCAAGCTGGCCGGCGTCCGCTGGGCACACGACTGCCTGAACATCCGCTCCGCTCGACCGCCGTTGCTGACCGACGTGCATATCCGCGAGTTCATCAAGGCCCTGCGGGGCGACGCGACGCGGGCTCGCGCCCGGCACGGCGACGGCACTCGCCCCTCGGGCTCGAACCTGGGGCTGGGCCGCACCCTCGATTCGTTGGTGGCCGAGACGGGTTCGAAGCTGGTCGGCGATTACCTGGGGGAGCTGCGCGATTACGTCGTCGACGCGTGCACCGAGCTGGCGGATCGTTCCGGCGAGACGAGCCTGGAGGCGGCAGGTCTCGAGGCAGCGGCCATACTGTCGAAAAAGAGATCGGCGAAGGAAGGGCTCGACGAGGCCCTCTCGGAGGTCCTCTCGCGGGCCGGGCTGACGCCGGCCGGCAAGATGCGGCTACGCGATGGGCGCACAGGCGAATCCTTCACCATGGAGGTGACGGTCGGCAACATCTACATGATGAAGCTGGCTCACCTGGTGGACGACAAGATTCACGCACGTTCCATCGGGCCATACTCGCTGGTCACCCAGCAGCCCTTGGCCGGAAAGGCCCAGTTCGGCGGCCAGAGATTCGGCGAGATGGAGGTCTGGGCACTGGAAGCGTACGGGGCGGCCCACACGCTCCAGGAAATGCTCACGGTCAAGTCGGATGACGTGTCCGGCCGTTCGCGCGCATATGAGGCGATCGTGAAAGGCGACAACCTGCCCGACCCCGGCATTCCCGAGAGCTTCAACGTGTTGGTGAAGGAGCTGCAGGCGCTGGGTCTCAGCGTAGAGCTCGGTGAAAGTGACAAAGGGCTCTAAGAGAGCCCTGGACACTAGAGGATAGACATGATCGACTTCCCAAGGCACCGCGAGAATCGTCCCACGGAGTTCGACTTCATCCAGCTGAAGATCGCTTCGCCGGAACAGATCAGGTCGATGAGCTATGGCGAGGTGACGAAGCCGGAGACTATCAACTACCGGTCGTTCAAGCCGGAGAGGGATGGTCTGTTCTGCGAGCGCATCTTCGGCCCGGTCAAGGACTGGGAGTGCCACTGCGGAAAGTTCAAGCGCATTCGCTACCGCGGCCACGTCTGCGACAAGTGCGGCGTGGAAGTGACGCTTTCCAAGGTGCGCCGCGAGCGGATGGGGCACATCGAGCTCGCAGTCCCGGTAGCGCACATCTGGTTCTTCAAAACGCTGCCGTCTCAGATGGGCTACCTGCTCGGCATGACGCTGCGCGATCTGGAAAAGATCATCTACTACGCGAACTACGTGGTGGTGAAACCGGGTAAGCAGAAGGTCAAGGCCAAGCAGCTGCTCGATGAGGAGGAATACTACGAGCTCAAAGTGCAGGCCAAGGAAGACGGCGACGGCGAATTCCACGCCGAGATCGGTGCCGAGGGCGTACGCCGGCTTCTCAAGCAGGTCGAAGTGGACGAGGTCGCCAAGGACCTCCGCCGCAAGGTCTCGACCGAGACCAGCCAGCACCGCAAGAAGCAGCATCTCAAGCGACTGAAGGTGGTGGACGCCTTCCGCAACAGCGATGCCGACCCGGAGCGCCGCAACCATCCGGAGTGGATGGTGATGGACGTCATCCCGGTGCTACCGCCCGACCTGCGCCCCCTGGTGCCGCTCGACGGCGGCCGCTTCGCGACCTCCGACCTCAACGATCTCTATCGGCGCGTCATCAACCGCAACAACCGGTTGAAGAAGCTGATGGAAATGAGGGCACCCGAGGTCATCCTGCGGAACGAGAAGCGGATGTTGCAGGAGGCGGTCGATGCCCTGTTCGACAACGGACGTCGCGGTAAGGCGATCCGCGGGCGCGGCAAGCGGCCACTCAAGGCCCTCTCAGACATGCTCAAGGGCAAGCAGGGCCGCTTCCGCCAGAACTTGCTCGGCAAGCGAGTCGACTACTCCGGCCGCTCGGTGATCGTCGTGGGGCCGGAGCTCAAGCTTCATCAGTGCGGCCTGCCCAAGGTGATGGCCGTGGAGCTTTTCCGACCGTTCATCATCCACGAGCTCGAGCGGCGCGGTGAGGCCGAGACGGTCAAGCGCGCCAAGAAGATCGTCGAGCGCGGCGACGATCCGCGGGTCTATGAGGTCCTCGAGGACATCATCAAGGACCATCCCGTGCTGCTTAACCGGGCGCCGACCCTTCATCGACTGGGGATCCAGGCCTTCGAGCCGGTCCTCGTCGAGGGGAAGGCGATTCGCATCCACCCCCTGGTTTGCGCGGCTTTCAACGCCGACTTCGACGGTGACCAGATGGCGGTGCACGTACCACTTTCCTTCGAGGCGCAGATCGAGTGCCGCGTCCTCATGCTGTCGTCGAACAACGTCCTGAAGCCGTCGGACGGCAAGCCGATCGCGACGCCGAGCCAGGACATGGTGCTCGGCATCCACTACCTTAACAAACTGCCCGACGACTTCGAACAGCGGATCGAGAAGGCACCGCGCTACTCGACGATCCACGAGGTCGAGCTGGCGCTGGCAAACGGCTGCTTCACCAGGCCGGACGGCGCGCTCGACTACCACGCGCCCATTCACTTCCGCGACGAGGGCAAGTGGAACGAGACAACGGTCGGTCGCGCCCTCTTCAATGACATCATCCCCGCGGAACTCGGATTCGTGAATCACGCCATCAACAAGGGGGCGCTCTCCGACCTCGTGTTCCGCTGCTACCGCCAGGTCGGACTCAAGCGTACCACCGACTTCCTGGACGACCTCAAGGACCTCGGCTTCAGGTACGCAACCGTCGGCGGTACGTCGATCGGGATCGAGGACCTGGAGATCCCGCCGCGCAAGGCCGAGATCATCGGCTCGGCGCGCGCCGATACCGAGCGCTTCACCAAGGCGTACGAGAAAGGCGTAATCTCCAACGGTGAGCGCTACAATCGCGTGATCGACGCCTGGACGCATGCGAACAACGATGTCGCCGAAGCGATGGTCAACGCCCTGAGACAGTCGCGCCATGGCCTCAACCCGGTCTACATGATGTTCGACTCGGGCTCGCGAGGCTCACGCGACCAGATCCGACAGCTAGCCGGGATGCGGGGGCTCATGGCGAAGCCGCAGAAGAAACTGACCGGCGGCATCGGCGAGATCATCGAGAGCCCGATCCTGTCCAACTTCCGTGAGGGGCTGACTGTGCTGGAGTACTTCATCTCGACGCACGGTGCCCGCAAAGGATTGGCAGACACGGCGCTCAAGACCGCCGACGCCGGATACCTCACGCGCCGGCTGGTCGATGTGGCCCAGGACGTGACCGTCTGCGAGGAGGACTGCGGGACGATCCTCGGACTCGAGATGTCGGCGTTGAAGGAAGGCGAGGACATCATCGAACCGCTGCGCGACCGCATCGTCGGGACCGTCGCGCTTGAGGAGATGGTTGACCCGATCGACGGCCAGCGGCTGGTCAGGGCGGGCGACCTGATCGACGAGGAGGCCGCCGAAGCGATCGAGGAGGCCGGAATCCAGTCGGCACGCATTCGCTCCGTGCTTACCTGCGAGTCGCGCCGCGGGGTTTGCCTGCAGTGCTACGGCCGTAACCCCGCGACGATGATAATGGTCGACCTGGGAGAGGCCGTGGGCATCATCGCCGCTCAGTCGATCGGTGAGCCGGGCACCCAGCTTACGCTGCGCACCTTCCACATCGGTGGTACGGCCGCGCGCATCGCCGCGCAGACGCAGCGCAAGTCCAAGGTCGATGGTAAGGTCAAGTTCGAGCGCATCAACTTCGTGGTCGGCAAGGACGAAGAGTCGATCGTCACGAGCCGCGAAGGTGAGATCCAGATGCTGACCCAGGATGAGCAGGTGCGCTCGCGTCTCACCGTGCCCTACGGGGCTACGTTGCACGTAGCGGACGAACAAGAGGTACGCACCGGCGAGCTGCTGTTCAGCTGGGACCCCTACGTCGAGCCGATCGTCGCCGACGTCGGTGGCACGGTCGACTTCCAGGATATCGTAGAGGAGGAGACGGTTCGCGAAGAGCTCGACGAGTCCACGGGACGACGCCAGCTAACGATCATCGAAGATCGCGAGAAGAAGCTGCACCCGCAGATCAGCATTAAGGAAAACGGTAAGAAGGTCAGAGAGTTCATCGTGCCGGTCGGTGCCCAGCTCGTGATCCGTAACGGCGATGAGGTAGAGCCCGGCATGACGCTCGCGAAGATCAGCCGCGAGGTCTACAAGACCCGGGACATCACCGGCGGCCTGCCGCGCGTGGCCGAGCTGTTCGAGGCCCGCAGGCCGAAGGATCCGGCGACAATCGCCGAGGTCGACGGCAGGGTCTCCTTCCGCACCATCAAGCGCGGCAAGCGCGAGGTTGTCGTCGCTTCCGACTCCGGTGAGGAGCAGGTCTACGAGATCCCCGTCGGCAAGCACCTGAGGGTCCACGAGGGCGACCGAGTCCAGGCCGGCGACCGGCTGTCGGAAGGGCCGGTGAACCCCCACGATATTCTGCGCGTCAAAGGCCCGCGCGCCGTGCAGGAGTACCTGCTGAACGAAATCCAGGAGGTCTATCGCCTCCAGGGTGTGCGGATCAGCGACAAGCACATCGGTGTGATCGTACGCCAGATGCTCCAGAAGGTGCGGATCGTAGATCCCGGTAACACCGAGTTCCTCGAAGGCGAGCACGTGGACCGGGTCGAGTTCCTCGACATGAACGCCAAGATGCGCCAGGGCGGCAAGAAGCCAGCTCGCGCCGAGCCGCTATTGCTCGGTATCACCAAGGCGAGCTTGACCACCCGGTCGTTCGTCAGCGCCGCTTCGTTCCAGGAGACCACGCGGGTCCTCACCGACGCCGCCGTCAGGGGCGCCAAGGACAACCTGCTCGGCCTCAAGGAGAACATCATCATCGGACACCTCGTACCTGCGGGTACGGGCATCCACCGCTACTCCGACGTGGAGTTCCTCGTAGAAGGCGCACCTATCGAACGGCAGATCGAGGAGCTTGCCGACTCTCGCGCCGAGCCGCAGGAGGAGGCCGAGGTCAGCCTGGCCGATCTGGTCAGGGGGGCCGGAAGCCCAACGACGGAGTCGGGAGCGGGGACAGGCGACTAGTTATTGGAAGGCAGTATCCAATATCCGACACTCACTGATCAGATGGTGATGTCGGATGTTGGATGCTGAGATAGAGCAAGTTTCGGCCTTTCTTCGGCCCCCTCCCGACCCTGGAATCCCGCCCCGCTCTGGACCTCGCAGACCCGCCGAAAGGCGTTGACATCCTTGGCTTCGTGGATAGCTTTCTGGCGCCCCTAACAGCTGCGGAAGAGCAGCGGTGGAACGGGGATCGAGGCTTGACGCAAAAACCCGGTCTCCGTAGGTTCGTTGGTCTTTCAACGATCCGGTCCTTATCACCCTAAACGCGTCGGAGGCGGCGTACGTCTCCGGCCTTTCTTTCGTGGGTAACCGGCGCGCGGTTGGGGCGAGCGCAAACCACATGAGATAGGTATGCCGACGATTAACCAGCTGGTCCGACAGGGCCGGAAGAAGGCTGCCAAAGCAGACAAAGCTCCCGCTCTGGAGAGGAACCCTCAGAAGCGGGGCGTGTGCACGCGCGTATACACGACGACGCCGAAGAAGCCGAACTCGGCGCTGCGCAAGGTTGCACGTGTTCGTCTTACGAACGGGTACGAGGTCACTGCTTACATCCCCGGTGAGGGGCACAACCTGCAGGAGCACTCGATCGTGCTCATCCGCGGGGGACGAGTGAAGGACCTCCCCGGTGTGCGCTACCACATTATTCGCGGCAAGCTGGACGCCGCGGGAGTAGCGGATCGTAAGAAGAGTCGGAGCAAGTACGGGGCGAAGCGGCCCAGGGCCTAGCGCCAGGCATTAGCGAGCAGGCGGAGGTAGGCGCCAAAAGCGATGGCGAGAAGACAGCGAGCAGTCCCAAGAGAAGTGATACCCGATCCCGTGTACGGGAGCGAGTCGGTCACAAAGTTCGTGAACGCGCTCATGCGCGACGGCAAGAAGTCGATCGCCGAGCGGATCTTCTACGACGCGATGCAGATGGTAGAGGAGCGCATGGGCCAGCCGGCGATGAACTTATATCGCCAGGCGCTCAGCAATACGAAGCCGGTGCTCGAGGTCAAGAGCCGCCGTGTGGGCGGCGCAACCTATCAGGTGCCGGTGGAAGTGCGGCCAAGGCGGCGCGAGGCGCTGGCGCGGCGCTGGTTGGTCAACGCGGCCCGCGAGCGCACCGAGAACACGATGGCCGAGCGCCTCGCCGGCGAACTGATGTCGGCGGCGAAGGGTGAGGGCTCGGCGGTCAAGAAGCGACAGGACGTGCACCGGATGGCCGAGGCGAACAAGGCGTTCGCCCACTACAGGTGGTAGAGAAGCAAGAGAAACGACTAACGCGATACAGAGAGACAGAGAAGCACAGTAGCAGTATGCCCAGGCAGGTACCCCTAGAAAGGCTCCGTAATATCGGCATCATGGCCCACATCGATGCCGGTAAGACGACGACCACCGAGCGCGTCCTCTACTACACCGGTAGGGTGCATCGGATGGGCGAAGTGCATCATGGCGACGCCGTGATGGACTGGATGGAGCAGGAGAAGGAGCGGGGAATCACGATCACCTCCGCCGCCACGACCTGCTACTGGAAGCGCTGGGGTAGCGAGTACCGAATCAACATCATCGACACGCCTGGCCACGTCGATTTTACGGCGGAGGTCGAGCGGAGCCTGCGGGTGCTCGACGGCTCGATCGCCCTCTTCTGCGCCGTGGGCGGTGTAGAGCCGCAGTCGGAGACGGTATGGCGCCAGGCCGACCGCTACGGCGTACCGCGTATCGCCTTCGTAAACAAGATGGACCGCATCGGGGCCGACTTCGACAACGTCGTCCGGATGATCCGCGGGCGGTTGGGGGCGAACGCGCATCCGATCCAGTACCCCCTCGGTGAGGGTGAGCTGTTCACCGGTGTGATCGACCTAGTACGCCAGGTCTCACTCGTCTACGACGAGGCTTCGCTGGGCGCGAAGTGGACGGAGGAGCCGATCCCCGAGAGTCTGAAAGACAAGGTGGCGGAGCTGCGCCACAGCCTGATCGAGGCAGCGGTCGAGCACCACGAGAGGCTGCTCGAGAAGTACATCGAGGACGAGTCGAAGCTTACCGACGACGAAGTGGGTGAGGTGATCCGCCATGCCACGGTCAACAGCTGGATCACCCCGGTTCTCTGTGGCGCGTCGTTCCGCAACAAGGGCGTTCAGCAGCTGCTCGACGCCGTCATCGACTACTTGCCGTCACCCCTCGACGTGCCGGCGATCCAAGGCCACCTGCCGCATCACGATGAGCGGACCGTTAGCCGTGAAACCGCCGATGACGCCCCGCTCAGCGCGCTCGCCTTCAAGATCGCGACCGACCCCTTCGTTGGACGTTTGACCTACATCCGGATCTACAGCGGGTCGCTGAAGGCCGGGTCGTACGTCCAGAACGCGAATGTGGGCAAGAAAGAACGGATCGCGCGGCTCCTGCAGATGCACGCCAATCGGCGCGAGGAGCGGGACGAGGTCTTCGCGGGCGATATCTGTGCGGCGATCGGCCTCAAGCAGACGAAGACCGGGGAGACGCTCAGCGATCAGGCCGAGCCGATCATCCTCGAGGCGATGAAGTTCCTCGAGCCGGTGATCGCTGTGGCGATCGAGCCGAAGACGAAGGTGGATGAGGACAAGCTCGCCAAGGCGCTGGCCAAGCTGGCCGAAGAAGATCCCACCTTCAGGGTGCACACCGACCCAGAGACCGGGCAGACGATCATCTCGGGTATGGGCGAGCTGCACCTGGAGATCATCGTCGACCGGCTGAAGCGTGAGTTCAAGGTCGACGCCAACATCGGCCGGCCGCAGGTCGCCTACCGGGAGACCGCCCGCAAGGCGGTCAAGAAGGTGGAGGGTAAGTACATACGCCAGACCGGTGGGCACGGGCAATACGGCCACGTGGTGATTGACCTCGAGCCGGCAGAGCCGGGTCAGGGCATGATCTTCGAGGATAAGATCGTGGGCGGCGCCATCCCCAGGGAGTACATCGGGTCCGTCGAGCAGGGCGTTCGCGAGACGATGGATGCCGGCGTGCTCGCCGGCTACCCGATGGTTGATCTCAAGGTGGCTCTGATCGATGGGTCCCACCACGAGGTCGACTCGTCCGAGATGGCGTTCAAGATCGCCGGCTCCATGGCGCTCCGCGAAGCGGTCCGTAGAGCCGATCCGGTACTGCTCGAGCCGATCATGGACGTCGAGGTCGTCACGCCGGAGGAGTATCTCGGCACAGTAGTCGGCGAGCTCAGCAGCCGACGAGGCAAGGTCGGCGGTATCACCCAGCGCGGCGAAGCACGCGTCGTGGGCGCGAGCGTCCCGCTGGCGGAGATGTTCGGCTATTCCACGACCCTGCGCTCGTTGAGCCAGGGCCGAGCCGTTTATACCATGCAGTTCTCTCACTACGAGGAAGTTCCCAAGAGTAAGGCGGACGAGATCCTGAATCGCGGTGCCGCGGCAGTCGCGGTGGGGTCCTAGCGACTCCCGGCGGCTAACGAGGAACGAGGAGAGCATGGCGAAGGCAAAGTTTGAGCGGACGAAGCCGCACGTGAACGTGGGAACGATAGGTCACGTGGACCATGGCAAGACGACCCTGGTGGCGGCGATCACGGAGGTGCAGTCGAA
>JBDHHM010000055.1:0-9879 GCA_039589355.1 Gemmatimonadota bacterium
GGAAGCGGACCGTCAGACGATCTCCGCTCCTCGTCGTGACTTCGACTGGCGGCTCGACTTGGCCGGCTGCGCACAGAGCCACCGCGGCGGACATCGAGCCGCTGCCGCAGGCGAGGGTCTCGGCCTCGACGCCGCGCTCGTAGGTGCGAATCTGTATGCGATGTCGGTCGACGACTTCCACCAGGTTGACGTTCGCCCCGGGAGGACCGAGTTCCGGGGCGGAGCGGAGCGGTCGGCACAGCGGTTCGATGGGCCCTTCAGGCATCGCGTCCACAGGGACTACGAGGTGAGGGATGCCGACCTCGACGAAATGTCCCTTACGCTCGCCGTCGCCGCCGGTTACGGATCGGTCGAGTTCGACGGTCGGTCGGACTCGATAGCCGAGCGCTACACCCGCCCCCGAGACACGAGCTTCAATGTCGCCGTCGTCAGTATCGATGACCATCCGCTCGGCTGCCAGCCCATCGAGAACGGCGAACCGGGCGGCACAGCGTGTACCGTTCCCGCAAGTTCCGAACTCTCCGCCGTCCGGGTTCCAGAAGCGAACGCGGACGTCGGCATCCGCCCGCTCGCTGGACTTAAGCAGGATGAAGTCGTTCCCGGCTCCCGAGATCTTGCAGAATCTGAGGTGCATGTCGGCCTTATCGCTCATCACGGGACTCAGATCTCAGCGGGCGCCTCGTCGTCGACTGCGGGCTCATACTCGACCTCGCCCTCTTCGAGCGACTCGACCTCGTCCGCGACCTCGGGCTCGGCCGTACGCCGGCGCCGGCCCAGCCTGATGGCGGTACCGGCGACGCCGATGACTAGCCCGGCGAGCAACGGAACCAACGAGATCAAGGCGAGCGGGACCTGAAAATTCCAGAAGAGGAATTCGACGTCGACCGCGTGGAGATTCTGGCCGGCAAACAAGATGATTGCCGCCGTGAGCAACATTAGAGTGATTTCTCGCACCCTGATCATACGGTCTCCCGCGTCGCGGGACATGTTGCGGAGATGTCCCGGCTGAGAAAGTTGTCAGCTGTTGCCGGGACAAGCTAACTTGGGCCGACTCTGGACGGTAGAACTCAGGCGATTAGCCATCATGCGCTTCACTACCTACTCGAAGTACAAGGGGAATCTGCTCGAGTCGCTCAATCTGCAAGGGCTGCTCGACCAACTTGCAGATTTCCTCCTGCAAAGCGGGTTCGCCGGCGGACCCTACTATCACCCGTTCTGGGGCGACTTCGGTGCGGACGAGCCGCAGGACAACCTAGAGGCGCTCAAGCAGGCGATCCTACAGAAGCTGTTGGAGACTGGGCAGGTTACGCCCGACATGCTGAGGGCGCTGGCCGAGGAGCCGGACGAGGATGGCGCGCGCCAGTTGGCGGAGCTGATAGATGATATCGTCCAGCGGCTGATCGATGAGGGCTACCTGGCGACGGAACAGCTTCCCCAGATGCCGACGGAAGGGCAGCCGGTGACAGGCCCCGGTAGCATCGGGAAGGGCGCATCCCGTTCGGTCAAGTTCAACCTCACGCAGAAGGGTCTCGATTTCCTGGGTTACAAGACGCTCAAGGATCTGCTGGGCTCGATCGGCAAGTCGAGCTTCGGCGTCCACGAGACCCCTGAGTTGGCGACGGGCGTCGAGGCGGAAGCCGCGTCCAAGAAATACGAGTTCGGCGACACCATGAACCTCGATGTGCCCGCCACGCTGAAGAAAGCGATCGAGCGGGAAGGGCTCGGTGTGCCGATCGACCTGGACTACGACGACCTGCACGTGCACCAGTCGGAGTATCGCTCGTCGTGTGCGACCGTCCTGATGCTCGACTGCTCGCACTCGATGGTTCTTTACGGCGAGGACCGTTTCACGCCGGCAAAAAGGGTGGCACTCGCACTGGCGCATCTCATACGGACGCAGTATCCCGGTGATACTCTGCGGGTCGTCCTGTTCCACGACAGCGCCGAGGAGATCCCGCTCGCCGAACTGGCCACGGCGCAGGTGGGCCCCTACCACACCAACACAGCGGAAGGGTTCCGGCTCGCTAGGCGCTTACTCCTAGCGCAGAAGAAGGACATGCGCCAGATCATCATGATCACCGACGGCAAGCCGTCGGCGGTCACGCTCGGTCCGGGGCGGGTCTATAAGAACCCGATCGGGCTCGATCCTCGAATCCTCAGTGAGACGTATCGCGAGGTGACCCTCTGCCGCCGGTCGGGCATCCAGGTCAACACGTTCATGCTGGCGCAGGACTACGCGCTGGTCGAATTCGTCAAGAAGGTATCGGAGCTCTGCAGGGGTAAGGCTTACTTCACGTCGACTGTCACGCTCGGCCAGTACATCATGATGGACTTCCTGCGCCGCAAAACGCGCCGCGTCTCCTGAGTATGGTGCGCATCGAGGCGCGCGGTGACGGTGTCCTGTTCGAGGTGTGGGTCCAGCCTCGAGCGTCCCGCACCGAGGTCGCCGGCACACACGGCGAGGCTGTCAAGATCCGCCTGGCCGCTCCGCCGGTCGAAGGCGCGGCCAACGCGGAACTGGTAGCATTCCTCGCCAAGCAGCTGGGAGTATCGAGATCGGCGGTGAGGATCGTGAAGGGCGAGCGGGGGCGCAACAAAGTTGTCGAGGTCGAGGGGATCTCTCGAGCTGATGTGCAGGCGCTGCTCCGCTAAACGGGGCTCGGTCGTGGACTGGTGGCGGACGTGAGTCCAGGCGCGCGCCTTCGAATACCGAATACTGAACACCGAGTAGCGAAGCAGGTCCAATAATCTCCACTAAACGGCGTTCAGCATTCGGTATCCGATCCTCGACATCGGGCCGGGCTTACCTCTCGATCGGCACGCCCACGAGATTGCCCCACTCGGTCCAGGAACCGTCGTAATTCTTCACATCGCGAAAACCGAGCAGGTACTTCAGCACGAACCACGTGTGGGAAGACCGCTCGCCGATCCGGCAGTAGGCGATGACCTGAGTGTCCCCGGTGTGGTCGGCGACCCAATCCGTGGTAACCAGCGATTCGGGGTGCGCGTAGCCGCGCTCGGCGATCTCAGGGAGCGCAGCGGTATGGGCTGGCATATTATCCTCCGTCCAGGTTGGGGCTGGTGTGACAGAGAAACATCCCAGGCTTAAAGAGAACACAGCCGTTGCGCGGACGGTTCCCGGATCGCTCTCTTGTGGTGAGAAGCCACGTCCTACTTCGGCGAGGCGTTGTGAGGCATATAGCAACAGCGGTCCCGACCACACTTATCCTGCTGGCGGCGGCGCTCGCCTGCCCGATCCAGAGACCGCCCATCCCGCGAGAGTACTACGACTTCCGGGCGGAGCTTCAGGAAAGTGTGGCCGACACCGCTGTCGGCGAGATGGAAGGTGATCAGGCGATGCAGGGTAGGCTGGAAGACAGACTCCCCGACCTGGCGGCCATCCTGACCACCGATTCCCTGATCGCGACGCTAGATGTGGATCCGTTCCTCTGGCCTCTCGGGAGCGCGGTCGCCGCCGTTCTGATGCGGACGCTGGACTCCGATATTGCGGGTGGCAGGGTGCGTTCGGCCTATGGGAACCCCGATGGCCAGCGCCTGGCCGTCGACGCCATCGTCATCGGTCTCGGTAAGAGCCTGCGTCGTTTGCGGGCCGGTGAGGTGGAACGCTGAACTAGCTGTCGGCCGCCTCGGCGGCAAGGCGCTCCTCCAGGTCTATCCCCCGAGTAGCGAAGATGCGCATCACGACATCGCCGATCTTGTTGTTCGGGGTCGAGGCGCCGGCGGTGAGGCCAATCTCCAAGATCCCTTCGGGCAGCCAGTCGCTGTCGATCACCACACGGTCCGTCCCCACGACCTTGTAGCTGATCGTCCGCGCCTCCGGGTCGATGCACGTGGAGTCTTCCAGATGGTAAGTCTGCGTGTGCCGCGCGCAGATCTGTGCGAGGTGGTTCGTGTTGCTCGAGTTGTACCCGCCGATCACGATCATGATGTCCGGCGGCGATTCCATCATGCGTGTCACGGCGTCCTGCCGGTCCTGCGTCGCGCTGCAGAGCGTATCGAAGTGACGGTAGTGGGCGTCCAGGTTCTCGCTGCTGTAGCGCTCCGTCATCGCCGCCCGGAACTCCTGCGCGATCCTCTCGGTCTCTGATGCCAGCATGGTCGTCTGGTTCGCCACGCCGATCTTCGCCAGGTCCCGGTCGGGGTCGAAGCCCTCGGAGCACGCGTACCCGAAACGCTCAAGAAAGGCATCGCGATCGCCACCGTTGATGACGTAGTCACAGACGATGCGGGCTTCATCCAGGTCGCGGATGATCAGGTAGGCGCCGCTGTGACCGCTCGCCTGTGACGCGGTCGCCTTCGTCTCCTCGTGGAAATGCTTGCCGTGAATGATGGCCGTGTGGCCGTCACGAGTGTAGCTCTCCACCCGCTTCCACACATTGAGCACCGAGCCGCAGGTCGTGTCGACGAGCAGGCAACCGATGTCGCGGAGCTCCTCGAAGTCGCTCATTGTCACACCGAAAGCCGGGATGATCACGACGTCTTCCGGAGTGACCCTGCTGAAGTCGAAGCGGCCGTCCTGGCCCGGCATCAGGAATTCGATGCCCATCTCCCGCAAGCGGTTGTTGACGTGCGGGTTGTGGATGATCTCGCCGAGCAGGAAGAGGCGGCGGTCGGGGAACTTGTGGCGCGCTTCGTAGGCGTACTGTACGGCGCGATCCACGCCGTAACAGTAGCCGAACTCTTCAGCCAGGCGAACCGAAACGTCACCCGAGGAGACACGATAACCACTCTCGCGTAGCCAATCGACGACGTGCGAGTGGTACTCGCCCTCCAGCACGGGTAGCACCGTTCTCTTAAGGCCGAGTCCGGTACGGAAATAGGTTCTGCTCTCAACCATCGGATGAGAACGGTACCGGGGTGGGGTGTGGGACGCAAGTAATGGGGCCGTGGGAAGCTCCTCGAAAGCCTGCTCGGCGGACGCGCCGGCATGCAAGATGGCGCCTACGTTCGAGGACACGAGGAGGTTAGTTTTAGGCCCTGCCCCGGCCGACTGAGAACCGCTGGGAGGCGACAATGGTGCGGAAGAAGAAGGAATACACGCCTAGAAACATCGGCGAGCACGAGCTGCGGCCGGAGAGCCTGATGATGGGGTATGGCTACCGCCCCGAATGGTCGGAGGGCGCCATAAAGTGCCCCATCTTCCAGACGTCGACGTTCGCCTTCAAGAGCGCCGAGGAGGGCAAGGCGTTTTTCGAGTTGGCTTACGGGCTGCGGGAGAAAGCGCCCGGTGAAAGCCTGGGTCTCATCTATAGCCGGCTGAACAACCCGGATCTGGAGGTCCTCGAGGACCGGCTGACGCTCTGGGACGAGGCAGAGGCGGCGGCGGTCTGCACCAGTGGGATGGCTGCCATCGCCACGGTCGCCTTCACGCTCTTGAGGCCGGGCGACGTTCTATTGCACAGCGAGCCGCTGTACGGCGGGACCGAGCACCTGTTCACCAAAGTGTTGCCCGAGTTCGGGATCGACGTGCTGAACTTCCCGGCGGGCCCGGACGGCGCGCAGGTCGCGGAGGAAGCGTTGAGCGACCAGTCGGTTGCGGACCGTCTCGGCATGATCTTCATCGAGACGCCGGCGAACCCGACTAACGATCTGGTGGACATCGCTCATTGCGCCGAGCTCGCCAAGCGTTGCTGTGGTGAGCGGAACCCCGTCGTTGCCGTGGACAACACGTTCCTCGGCCCACTCTTCCAGCACCCGCTCAAGTTCGGCGCCGACTTCGTCGTCTACTCGGCCACCAAGTTCATCGGCGGCCACAGCGACCTGATCGCCGGCGCGGTGCTCGGATCGGAGGAATTGGTCGCCAGGGTGCTGGAAACGCGTACGTTCCTGGGGACCGCGTCGGGCCCATGGACCGGTTGGCTCATCCTCCGCAGCCTCGAGACGCTGAAGCTGCGAATGACTTCCCAGATGAAGAACGCCCGCTACGTGGCCGACTTCCTTGCCGACCATCCCAAGGTCGACAAGGTCAACTATCTAGGCCATCTGACTGAGGACGATCCGCAATTCGAACTCTATCGGCGCCAGTGTTTAGCGCCCGGCGCCATGGTGGCGTTCGAGGTTCACGGCGGTGAGGCCGAAGCCTTCCGCTTCCTCAATGCGCTGAAACTCGTTCACCTCGCAGTGAGCCTGGGCGGAACCGAATCGCTTGCCGAGCACCCGGCTACGATGACGCATTCCGATATCTCGGTGGAGGACCAGCCGCGCATGGGTATCACGCCGGCGCTGATCCGCCTGTCCATCGGAGTAGAGCACTACGAAGACGTGATCGCCGATCTCGATCAGGCACTGGCCGCTGTATGATTAACGTTAACTAATCATTCAGCCGGCAACGCTCTCGCGCTCGGCCAGACGCTTCGGATCGCGCAGCCACCTGATCGTCCTTCGGATTCCCTCGCGGTAGGCCACCTCCGGCACCCACCCCAGATCGCGTCGGATGAGCGTGCCGTCGAGCAGCGTCGAGCACTCCCACAGGTAGGACAGGTCCCGCAGGGCGCGGCGTTCGGGGCGGAGTGCATCGAGGGCATTCAACCAGGTGAGCGGTAGGGAATAGAGTCGCGCCGACAGGCCCGCGGCCTTGAAGACTCGCATGGTGAATTCGCGCGGTGTGGTGGGTGCGCAGCTTGGTGCGGTGTAGTCGGCTCCACGGGCCTCCCTGCGCCCCAGCGGCGCTATCAGCGCCCGAGCGGCATCCTCTATGTAGAGTAGCTCGATGGGGCGGTCGAGATCCCCCGGGAACCAGACCGGCTTGCCCGCCAGCGCGCGCAGGAAGATCCGGTGGGTGAGGCCACTCGTCACGCCGGGACCATACACCTCCGGCAGGTGGACCACTGTTCCCCCCTCGGCCGTCACCGCCTTCTCCAGGTCCGCTCGTATCTCGCCCAGGCGCGCCGGGCTCGCCTTGGGATGATCGGGTCCAACACGCTCGCTCTGCGGTGGCCCGTAAACCCAGAGGTTGCTGGGGAGCACGAACTGACCACCCGAGCGCAGCGCCTCCAGGGTGAAGCGCGTCGCGTCCCAGTTGAGCGCAAATTCCTGCGCCGCAAAGTCGACGCAGTGGACGACGGCGTCCGCGTCTTCCAAAGCGGCGGCCACCGCAGCACGATCGAGAATGTCCCCCTCCGCGACTTCGACACGAGCGTCCGGGTTGCGGCTGTGGAATCCCTCGGCGCTGCGGGCGAATGCACGCACCTCGTGGCCGGCCCGGATCAGCATCTCGACGCTGGCCATGCCGATTGTGCCTGTCGCGCCCGTGACTGTGACTCGCATGGAGCGCAAAGTAGCACGGGTCTCGGCTGTTCGCGATGAAGCGACTGCCGCGATGGCAGGGGTGGCCCCGTCGCCGGCCGGAAACAATGCCAGCCTGGCGTGGGTTCGTTGGCACGGACAGTGCATAATCCGGCCAGAGCCCCTAGCTTTGGGGATGTGGAGCCGGAGGGCAGCTCGAAGCGGCAATGCTAGGTAGAGGAGAATTACGTTGACAGATATCGAGGAGTTGACCCACGACAGACTGCAGCTGCCGGTCCTTCCCCTGCGGGAGACGGTGGTCTTTCCCGGCGTGACGGCGCCGATCGTTGCGGGGAGAGACAAGACGCTGCGTGCCATCGAGCAGGCGCTCGAAGGCGAGGGTGAACAGAAGTGGATCTTCGCCGTGGCGCAGCGCGAGAACGTCGACGAACCGACGTCCGACGTCCTATACAACATCGGTGTGATATGCCGAATCGCGCAGGTCCAGCGCTTCCCCGGCGGCCTGCAGCTGTTGCTCGAGGGTGAGAGGCGGGCGACGGCGCTTCACTACAGCGATAGCACAAGCGGTTACCTCGAGGCGGTCGTGACACCGCTTGCCGACCAGGGACCGCTCAACGTGGAGGATGCTGCCTTCCAGGGCCTCTTCCGCGAGGTGAGTGAGAAAGCCGCCGACCTCGGCCGGCACCGGGGTGTGCCCGAGGAGATCATCGAGAGGTTCATTCGCGCGGTGGAGGAGCCGAGCGCCCTCTCGGATCATGTGGCCTACTACATGGAGCTCGGTGCGTCAGACAAGCAGGAGCTCCTCGAGACCACATCGGTCGAGCTCCGCCTGCGTCGCATCCTGGTGCATCTCTATCGACAGATCGCCATGCTCGAAGCGCAGGAACACATTCGCTCCAAGGTCCAGGAGGAGCTGGGCGAGCGACAGCGAGAGATCTACCTGCGCGAGCAGCTGAGGGCGATCCGTCGCGAGCTCGGCGAGGAGGACAGCGACGCCGAGATAGAGGAACTGCGCGAACGACTCGAGGACCTGGAGCTGCCGGAAGAAGCTCGCGAGGAGGTGGGTCGCGAGCTCAGGCGACTCGAGCGCGTAAACCGTGAGTCGGCGGAGGCTCAGGTCATTCGCACGTACCTGGAGTGGATCGCCGACCTGCCGTGGAACAAGCGGTCCGAGGACCGATTGGACATCGAGGAAGCCCGCAGGATCCTCGATGAGGACCACTACGGCCTCGACGACGCGAAACAGCGGATACTGGAGTTCCTGGCCGTCGGCAGACTACGCCGCGAGAAGGCTACGGACGAGGAAGAGAGGGCGAAGGCGATGGCGTCCGGCCCGATCTTGCTCTTCCTGGGTCCGCCGGGCACCGGGAAGACATCGGTGGCCAAGTCGATCGCTAGGGCGCTGGGCAGAGAGTATGTGCGTGTCTCGCTTGGCGGCGCCCGCGACGAGGCGGACATCCGCGGACACCGCCGTACCTACGTGGGCGCTATGCCGGGCCGTATTGTCCAGGGAATGAAGCGCGCGGGTACGAAGAACCCCGTCTTCCTGCTCGACGAGGTGGATAAACTGGGCGTCTCGTTCCAGGGCGACCCGTCGGCGGCGCTGCTCGAGGTCCTCGACCCCGCCCAGAACAACAGCTTCACCGACCACTACCTGGGCGTCGGCTTCGACCTGTCGGAGGTGCTCTTCGTCTGCACCGCCAACTTCGGTCACCAGATACCGGCGCCGCTGTTCGACCGCATGGAATCCACCGATTTCGGCGGCTACACCGAACTCGAGAAGCTGGAGATCGGCAAGCGCTATCTGCTGCCGCGGCAGCGCGAAGAGGCCGGGCTGAGTGAGGATCAGCTCGAGGTCTCCGACGACGCGCTCCTCGCGATCATCAACGAGTGGACGCGCGAGGCGGGAGTGCGCCAGCTCGAGCGCGAGCTCGGCAGCCTGGCCCGCAAAGCAACTAGCGAGATTGCCGAGGGCAAAGCGGAGAAGATCTCGGTAGACCGGGAGAACCTGCGTGAGCTGCTCGGAAAGCCGAGGGCACACCCCGAGAGGATGCTGGAGGAGCCCCAGATGGGCGTCGCCACAGGCATGACCTACACCCAGGTGGGCGGCGACATCATCTTCGTCGAGGCCAGCGTCTTCCCGGGTAACGGGCAGCTCGTGCTCACGGGTCAGCTGGGCGACGTGATGAAGGAAAGCGCCCGCGCCGGGCTCACCTTCGCAACGACGCACCACAAACAGCTCGGCATTCCGCAGGAGCGGTTCAAGGACATCGATGTGCACGTGCACGTCCCCGCCGGCGCGGTCCCCAAGGAAGGTCCGTCGGCAGGGATCACCATGGCCACCGCGCTGGTGAGCGCGCTTTCCGATCACCCGGTGCGCAACGACCTGGCGATGACCGGCGAGCTCACGCTGACCGGACGGGTCCTGCCGATCGGCGGCGTTAAGCAGAAAGTCCTCGGCGCTTGCCGCGCCGGTATCTCCGAGATCGTCCTGCCGAAGGAGAACGAGCCGGACATCGAGGACATCCCCGAGGAAGTGAGCTGCAAGCTCAAGTTCCACCTGGTGGAAACGCTCGACGACGTACTGGCCGTCGCTCTCGAAGGAGTGACGCT
>JBDHHM010000056.1:0-9382 GCA_039589355.1 Gemmatimonadota bacterium
CTCGGGCAGCGCCTGGTCCACGGGCACCGCGGCCCGCGGCTCGCCCTCCTCCCGCGCAACCTCGATCCCGGCGACAGCGGGTGGAGTCGCCACAACGACCAGCTCGTCGGCGAGTTCCGCGGCCCTGTCCTGTTCGATCGCCTCGGCGGGCCGGTCGTCGCGGCTGCGCTGGCTGGGTGCATCCTCGGTCACCTGACCGCGGCCGGCGGTTCGGGTCGCGGCTTCCTCCTCGGGGGTGGACTTGGCGCGGGGCGGGGTGGCCCCCAGATCGGGCTCGCTCGGGCGGAACTCCTCCTGCCTTCCGCCCTCGGGTTGGGCCTCGCCCGGTTCCGCGCCTCCCCTCTGGCGCAGCTCGGGAGCTTCGGAGCGGTCGGCTTCCAGCGCTCCAACGACGGTCTCGCGAGCCCCGACGTCCGATGCGGGCATTCTGAGAAAGTATGCTTGTGAGGCCCAGCCGACGGCGAAGGCGATTGCGATGGAGGCGGCCCAGGCGAGGCCTGGGCGCAACCGGACGCGTCGGGGCACCGCACGTCGGCGAGCCGCGGCACGCTCCTCGATCTCGCGCCACGACGGCGCCTGCACCGTACCCGGCTCGAGTTCGGCCAGGAGATCGGCGGCGCGACCGCTCAGCGCCTCGGCCGCTTCGAGCCTGGCCCGGCACTCACCGCAGATCGCCAGGTGGCCCTCGATCTCCGTACGCTGCCGCTCGCTTGCCTCGCCGTCGAGGTAGGAGTGCAGGGTGCCCTCATCAATATGCGACATCTTCATCACTTCCTTCGCTCTTCAGCTCGTCGAAGACCGCAGCCAATCGGGTCCGCGCCCTGGCCAGCGTCGTGCCGATCGAGCCGCGTGACAGGCCCAGCACCTCTGCGATCTCGTCGTAGGAGAAGCCCTCTTCCCAGAGGAGCAACGCCTCGCGATCGCGACCCGCCAGCTGCGCCAGCGCCGCCTGCACGCGGCGCACCGTCTCGCGCCGCTCCAGCGCCACCTCGGGTCCCGGCTCGGGTGGCTGGGCCTCCACCTCCGCCTTGATCAGCGTCAGGTGGCGCCTGTGCACCGCGGCCCGCCGCCCCTCGTCCCGGGCCAGGTTGGCGGCGACTGTGAACAGCCAGGGCCGGGGCTTCTCGGGTTCGTGCTCGAGGGCGCGGACGAACGCCTCCTGAGCCAGATCTTCGGCGCGAGCCTGGTCGCCGATCCGCCTGTAGAGAAAGCGGACCAGCGACCGGTAGTGCTCGCGATACACCTGAGAGAGATCCAAATCCTCTCTCCAGTTTGATGGGCGGCGGCCGGGTCACAGGCTCCCTTCGAAGCCACTCAGCACGGCCCTCAGGTCCTTCGAGTCCCACTCCGTCGCGCCGTCGGGCGTCAGCTTCAGGACCACGCCGTCTCCGGCGATGATCAGGTCGTCGCCCAGCGCCAGGTACTCGCGAATCGCCGGCAGCCTGCGGGCCAGCTCGAAGTAGGCCTCGCTGTACGGCGCCAGCTCTATTACCTGCAAGCTGTCGTCAAAGGTCATGTCCGTCCAGGTCCCGTCCCTGAGGACGAACAGCTTGCGACCCGCATGGCGGACCGCCGCGGCTGAACCATTACCGCGGCCGCCCTCGGGCGTCATGACCCCGGCTACGACGGCCTCGGCCTCCTCGAGTGCGTCGGCCTGGCGCAGGCGGCTGCTCGCCTCGGCCCGCTTGAACGCCTCGGCGCCCGTCGCCTCCGCAGGCGCCGCGGCCAGCTCGACCGCCCGGTCCATGGCGAAGTCCTGGTCGCGAGTCATCGCCAGCAGCGGCTCCTCCACCAGGTACGACGTGTACTCGGTGATGATCCCGTAGCGCAGCCCGAGCTGGCGGATCTCCTCTACGACCTCCGGGTCGGCGCCGTGCAGCCGCACGTACGCGGTCAAGGCGCCGGCTTTGCGAGCCGCCCAGAGTCGCGGGATGAAATCGTTGTCGTTCTCGCGCCGCGGCAGGTCCACCTCGTAGGTGAAGCGCTGCGTCTCACCGGCGCGCGTGCCCTCCAGCACGAGCCGGCCGCTCCCGTCTCCTCGGTAGCGACCGAAGAGGATGAGGTCCTCACCGTAGAACAGGTCGGGCAGCGGGTTCGGGTAGTGGTCCTCCAGCTCCGCCGGCGCCCGCACGATCCGCAGATCGGAGAGGGCGGGGAAGCTGATCTTGCGCGTCAGCGACGAGACCGCCTCTTCCACGTCGTCGCCCGGCCCCACGTAACTGACCGTGCCGCGGCCGCCCTCGGCCATGCGATCGAGCAGATACGTGTTGACGTCGTAGCCGACGCCGAAGGCGAAGACGCGCTCGCCGTCGCGCAGCCGCTCCGCCGCTTCCATGATCTGTTCCGGCGCCGTCTCGCCCACGGTGGGCTTGCCGTCGGTCAGGAAGACGATCAGCGAGAGCCGGCCGCGCTCGGCCTCGGGCTCCAGCGCCTCGCGCAGCGCGTCCATGATGTTGGTGCTCCCCTCGGCGCGGACGCCGGACAGGTAATCACGCGCCTCACGCAGCGTCGCGCGATCGGCGCGCACGAAATCGTCGCTGAACGAGCGCACGAAGCTGCTGAACGTGATCAGTCGGAAACGGTCCTCGGGCCGCAGCCCGGCGAGTATCTGATCCAGCGCATCGCGCGCCTGCTCCATCTTGACACCGGACATCGAGCCGGAGACGTCGAGCACGAGAGTCAGATCGCGCGGGATGTGTGCCTCGTCGCCATGTGCCGGCGGCGAGATCAGCAGCATGAAGTAGCCGGGCTCGTTGCCGGGGGCGTGCGCCACCAGGCTGGCGCCGACGAACGACTCTCGCAGCGGCAGGAAGAGCTCGAAGTCGCGTGCCGCGGCGTCGCCGCTGTGCACTATCTCGAGCTCGTCAGGCCCGCGCTCGCGCACCTCGATCACGTGCGTGGGCGAGTAAGGGGTGGCGAAACGCTCGGCTCCTGTCACCCGGATCGTCAGGGTGAAGGGGTGGCTGCGCTGCGTGCGCAGATCCGGCCGCGATGTCTCGCGCACCGCGGTCCCCGGGACGATGCCGACGACCCGCGGGTAGCGCAGGCGAAGCAGGTCGCCATCCTTCCCGAGGATCTGGGTGTAGCGCAGGATGACGCGTCGCGTGTCGCCCGGGTCGATCGGGAACACCCTGGCCCGCAGTACGCCGTGGCCCACCAGTTCGATCAGCGCCGGGTCCTTCTTGCGCCGTACGATCTCCTCGTAGATCCGCCGCGCCTCGTCGGCCGGCAGCACCTCGCCTCGCAGCTCCTGCTCGCCCATGAAGAGCGACAGGTTCGTGAAGACCGCCTCCGGCGGGATGGGGTACAGGTAGTCGCCTTCCTGCATCGTGTGCGAGTTGTTGCGGAAGATCTCCTCCACCTCGATATAGGCGACTCGACGTTCCCCGTCGATCCGCACCGTGACGTCGCTGCGTACCCGCTCCACCTGGAACTGGGGCACCCAGCGGTTCATCGGCGGCTCGATCCAGCCCTGGGCCGCCGCCCCGTGGGCGCCGGCCAGCAGCAGGACTAGCGCCAGCCCGGTGGCCGCCATCTGCCTAGTGTCTATGCGCCTCATTGCACACCTCCCAGTCGTTTGGTCGAGGCCGTGTTTCTCGCTTCCATACAGGGAGACGCGCGAGGGAGGGTTAGTTGCACAGAGGTCGCCGGCGGGCGGTGGGGTCGCCGGCGGGTGGTGGGGTCGCCGGCGGGTGGCCTCGCTTCGGATGCACCACCTACGCTCGGGGGTCGCCGGCGGGCGGTCTCGCTTCGGATACACCACCTCCGCTCGGACCGCCCGCGCGGCTCCCTGACTGTGGGAGGCGCTGGGGGTTCTGCGAGCGTAACTCGCGAGCGGCCTGGATGGTGCTATGCCACACGCCGGTGCACGCGAGCGGTGAAGCTCGAGGACCCCCACGCCGACCCGCGGGCAGGCAGCGAGTGGCTCTCCCGCCTCCGACCAACCGCGGAGCGAGGTGGCCCTCCGACCCGGCCCACCGGGTCATGCGAAATCGGCCCTAAGTTGTTAGAATAAAGCACCCTCCCCGACCGCTGGATTCAAGCCTCCTCTGCAAACGGGAGAACAGGAGCGGACATGCAATTCCACAAGGCGTGGCTCTGGGTGGCTGCGGGCGGAGTGATCGCGCTGGTCTTCGTCTCGGTGGCGGTGCCGGAACCGGCGTTCCGGGCGCTCCTTTCCATCTTGGCTATCGTGCCGCTCCTTTACGTTACGGTGCGGGTCGCCCTGGGCTCGGAGCGGCAGTTGGCGCACGAGCGGCGCAGGTACATGAAGCTGCGCAACGTCACCGATGAGTTCATCATGCACGTCCGTAACCTGAACCGCATCACGGTCATATCGAAGGGCGAGACCCCGCCCGAGGACGCGGAGAGCATGATCGACGACATCATCGGCCGCATGCACGACCTGGTCGACAGGATGCGCGATGCAGCGGGTCAGGAGAGTATCGTGATGCCCGAACAGGAGGACGACTGACCAGGTTGGGTACACCGACCGAGACTCGAATCCGGCCCCGGCGCCCGCGCCGCGGGCCGGTTCTCTTTCCCCCGGCACCGGTATACAACCGAATCTACTGCCGTTGCACCGAGCCCGTGGCCAACGTGCGCAAGATCAGGGACCGGGAGCATGCCTACGCGGTAGTCGAGCAGCGGCAACCCCTACCGTGAGGCGTGCCACTCCCTGAGAATCTCAGCTTCCCGCTCCGCCGAAAGTCCCCGCCGCATGGAGGCCTGTCGCTCGGGCGTTCGCGAGAAATGGAATTCGAGCGTCGCTTGGGTCGTGTCGGCCAGGGAGCGGAACGTGAGCCCGTGTGCGACCTCGGTGGACAGGTCGAACCGGGCAAACCCCTCGTTGCCTTCCGTGGGCGGCATCCACACCGGCATCTCCGCATACGGCCGCACGCGGCGTTCCGCCAGAAACTCCCGGGGCACCCACGTGAACGTCGTCTCCGCCGTGGTCACCGCCCGAATCCCATAGAGCAGTTCGGCCATGGGCCGGGGCGTGGCGGGTCCCACCAGATTGAAGATCCCCGTGTGACCTTCTCCCGACGACAGCGCCATGAAATCACCCAGATCGCGGACGTCGATGATCTGCACGGGATCCGTCCCGTCTCCCGGCGAGAGTACCTCGCCGCCCCGATGGATGCGCACCGGCCAGTAGGTGAACCGGTCGGTGGGATCGTCCGGGCCGATGATGAGACCGGGCCGGAAGATGCCGTAGCGATCCGGAAACACGCGCATGACTTCGCGCTCGGACTCGGCCTTGGCCAAGCCGTAGGGAAGACGGGTGATGTCCGCCGTCGCGCGGTCGGCGCCTGCCGTTTCGTACGTATGCGACGGAACGGCGGAGGTCATGGGGACCGTCGAGTGACTCGCGTAGGCCGAGCGAGACGAGACGTAGTAATAGAACTCGACGGAGTCGCGCAGAAACTCAGCCGACCTGGTCACCCAGTCGGGACGAGAGGTCGAGTTGTCGATGACCACGTCCCAGGTGCGGCCACGCAGCGACTCCAAGTCCCCGTTCCGATCGCCCCGGAGCTTCTCCAACTCGGGAAACAACCCGGGGTTGGTGCGCCCGCGGTTGAAAATGGTGACTTCATGCCCCTGCGCCAGCAGGGAGCGGATTTGGTAGGGGCCGATGAAGCCGGTGCCGCCGAGGACGAGCACGCGGCTGGCCCGACCGCCGACGGCGCGGGCGGCCAGGGGGAGACCCAACGCCAACGCGCCGCCGGCGGCGGCGGTCAGCTTCAAGAAGTCGCGGCGATCGGGATGGGCAGGCATCGATGTCGCTCCTGGAATGGTGGTTAAGGACCCGGCGCGTCGGGAAGGTTAACACCCGGCACTAGCGGCCGCGACGGCGGATTACCAGCAAGCCCTGCCACCGCCGTACGCAGTGGCAGGGCTTTTTTCGGCGGGGTCGCCGCCCCACCTGCCCGCTGCCATTCATTACGACGCTCGCCGACCTGCGGTTTCGGGCGAGCTGGGGAGGCCGGCAGGCGGGTGGGCGGAGATTGAACCACGGCCGGGAAGCTCGCATTATCACGGGAACGCACAAATCCCTGAGGACAGGAAGGGCACGATGAAAGCCACGCATAGGATGACATTGGCTTTGGCCGCAGCCGCCCTCTCGCTGGCAGCCGTCAGCCGGACGTGCCTTCAGGAAGAGGCGCTGCAGCAAGAGGCGGAGACGCTGGCTCGTTTGGTGACGATCTATCGCGACGTCTACGGCGTGCCCCACATCTACGGCCCCACGGACGCGAGCGTCGTCTTCGCTGCGGCCTACGCCCAGGCAGAAGACAACTTCTGGCAGGTGGAGGACAACTTCATCCGCTCGATCGGCCGGGCGTCCGAGATCTACGGCGAGGAAACGGTGCTCGACGACTACCTGGCGCGGGCTCTGGAGATCCCGCGTCGCTCGCAGGCCGAGTACGAGGGTGCATCGCCCCGGATGCGTGCCTTGTACGACGCCTACGCCGCGGGCTTCAACTATTACTTGTCGCATCACCCCGAGACGAGGCCGCGACTACTCGAGCGGATAGAGCCCTGGTACACGCTCGCCCTCATCCGCTTCAAGTATCACCACAACGAGTACGTAGGCTACGCCGGGCTCAGGCGCAGTGACACGCGGCTCTTCCTCGAGGGGCAGGAGGGTGAACGACCGACCGGCTCGAATCAGTGGGCGGTCGCCCCGGCGCGGAGTGCGAGCGGCCACGCGATGCTGCTCATCAACCCGCACGTGTCGTTCTTCGGTCTCTCCCAGTTTATCGAGGTACATCTACACAGCGACGAAGGTCTCGTATTCTCGGGCCCGACTCGTTTCGGCTACATGCTGCCGTACTACGGACACAACGAGCACCTGGGTTGGGCGTACACCGACAACTATTCCGACATCGGCGATGTCTACATCGAACACTTCGACGACCCAGAACATCCGCTCCGCTACCGCTATGGTGATAGCTACCGCGATGCGACCGAGTGGGAGGAAACGATCGGCGTGAAGACGGAAGAGGGGATGGAGGAGCGGACGTTTACGCTGCGCAAAACGCACCATGGGCCTATCGTCGCTGCCGACTCGGAGGGCCGGCCGCTCGCCGTTCGGCTCACCAAGCTGGATGAGGGTGGGTGGTTCGAGCAGTGGTATGAGATGCAGCTGGCACGTTCGCTGGACGAGTTCAGAGCGGCGATGTCGCGGCTGGCCGTACCGTACATGAACACGATGTATGCCGATCGCGATGGGAACATCTACTACGTGTACAACGCCGCCGTGCCGCGCCGTGCGCCGGAGTTCAACTGGCGGCGGCCCGTCGACGGCAGCGACCCGCGAACCGAGTGGGACGGCTACCACACGCTGGACGAATTGCCCCAGGTGCTGAACCCGGCCAGCGGCTATCTGCAGAACTGCAACTCCTCGCCACTCACGGTGACCACCGGTATCGAACTCAGACGCGAGGACTTCCCGCCGTACATGGTCGGCTCCGAGACTGACAACTGGCGGGCGCAGAGCTCGCGCCGCGTCCTTGCGGGTCGCGAGAAGTTCGACTTCGACCAGTTTGCCCGGGCTGTGTGGGACACGCGGCTGTCGGCTGCCGAGAACATGGTGCCGGATATTCTGCAGGAGTGGGAGCTGCTGCGCTCGGCAGATGCTGCACTGGCCGACAAACTGGCGGAGCCCGTGAGCGCCCTCCGCGATTGGGATTATGTGAGCACGATCGATTCGTGGTCGACAACGCTCTTCGTCCTTTGGGCCGAACGGTTCAACCGTCTGAGAGCCCAAGGGCGCGAGGAGCGTTGGGCGCGGGTCGGTGCCCTGGAGGCCGTCCTCGACGCGCTCGAGGCCGACTGGGGGACCTGGCGAGTGCCGTGGGGCGAGCTGAATCGGTTGCAGCGGCCCGACGCCAGCGGGCAGGTCCCGTTCGACGATGCGGCCCCGAGCCTGCCGGTCGCCGGTGCGCCCGGGTGGCTGGGCAGCGTGTTCACATACTCGCCGGCCGGTGACACGGGCCAGCGGCGTCGCTATGGCGTGCACGGCAACTCGATCGTCAAGGTGATCGAGTTCGGGCCGCAGGTACGGGCGCGCTCGCTCCTGACCTTCGGCCAGAGCGGGGATCCGGAGTCACCCCACTATTTCGACCAGGCGCCGCTCTACTCGCGCAAGCAGTTCAAACTCTCGTGGTTTACGCGGGAGGAGATCTCGGCTAATGCGGCAAGAGTGTACAGTCCGGGGTCGGAGTAGTAGAACTTCGACATTCGACATTCGACAGCCGACGGCCGATTATCGAGTTTAGCCGCAACGCTCGCCGTCCGTTGTTCAACGTCCGGCGATCATCGGATGTCGGAAGTCGAGTGTCGAAGATCGGTCGCTGCAGCTAAACTCGGGCGTCGGAAATCGACTGTCGGCTGTTCGATGTTGAATCCCGCTAACCCAACCGGCAAAAATGAACGAAACCACTCTGGAGATGACGTCGACCGAGATGCGGCGTATCGGGCACGGCGTAGTCGAGAGCATCATCCGCCACTTCGAGAATGTGGCCGAGCGGCCCGTGGTCAATTGGGCTGACCGCGACGAGATGGAGCGGACCCTCGGGGGGCCGCCGCCCGACGAAGGGATGGGGCTGGACGAGCTGCTCGGCGAGTTCGAGGAGAAGGTGGCCCCTCACATGTCGCACGTGGATCACCCGCGCATGTTCGGTTTCATCCCCAGTGCCGGCACCTTCGTCGGTGCCATGGGCGACGCACTCGCCTCGGGCTACAACATCTACGCCGGCACCTGGATCGAGGGCTCGGCGGCTCAACAGCTCGAGCTGACCGTCGTCGACTGGTTCCGCCGCTGGCTCGGAATGCCGGATACGGCGGGTGGCACGCTGGTGAGCGGTGGCTCGGTGGCGAACCTGACGGGGCTCATCCTGGCGCGCGAGGAACGACTGGGCGATATGCGCGAGGACGGTGTGATCTACACCAGCGAGCTGGCTCACTCATCGGTCGACCGTGCGGCGCGCATCCTCGGGTTCCGGCCCGACCAGGTCCGCAAGGTCCGGACCGACGATCGGTACCGGCTCGACGTGGCCGCGCTCGAGGATGCGGTAGCCGACGACGCGCGGGGTCGCCGGCCGTTCTGTGTGGTGGCGACCGCGGGTGACACCAGCACGGGTAGCGTCGATCCGTTGGCTGAGATCGCCGAGCTCTGCGAGGGCCGGCGCCTCTGGATGCACGTCGACGCCGCCTACGGCGGGTTCGCGGTCTTGGACCCACGTGGGCGCGCGCTGCTCGAGGGGATCGAGCGCGCCGACTCGGTCACGCTCGATCCGCACAAATGGCTGTACACGCCGTACGAGGCAGGCTGCATCCTCGTGCGTGACTTCCAGCGTCTATACGATGCCTTTCACAT
>JBDHHM010000057.1:0-9555 GCA_039589355.1 Gemmatimonadota bacterium
GGTACGGGCGCCGCGGGGAACGGAGATCTCCTGCAAAGGCTGGGGGCAGGAAGCGGCGCTCAGGATGTTGATGAACAACCTCGATCCCGAGGTGGCCGAGAAGCCGGAGGAGCTGATCATCTACGGCGGGTCGGGTAAGGCCGCGCGTTCTTGGGAGGCGTTCGAGGCTATCGTGCGGTCGCTGCGTGAGCTAGGCGATGACGAGACCCTACTCGTGCAGAGCGGCAAGCCCGTGGGCGTGTTCACTACGCACCCCGGTGCACCGCGGGTGCTGATCGCGAACGCCAACCTGGTGGGTCGTTGGGCGAACTGGGACTACTTCAGGGACCTGGAGCGGAAAGGCCTGATCATGTTCGGCCAGATGACCGCCGGTTCCTGGATCTATATCGGTACGCAGGGGATCCTGCAGGGGACCTTCGAGACGTTCGCCGAGGCCGCCCGCGAGCATTTCGACGGCGCGCTCGCCGGCCGCCTCGTGCTTACCGGTGGTCTGGGAGGTATGGGCGGAGCCCAGCCGCTCGCGGCGACCATGAACGGGGGGGCGTTCCTCGGCGTCGAGGTCGACCCGGCCCGAATCGAGCGGCGTCTGGAGACGCGCTATCTCGACCGCGCCACGGACGACCTGGACGAGGCACTGGAGCTTGTGCTGGCCGCCCGCGACCGGAAGGAAGCGACCTCCGTGGGCCTGGTGGGCAACTGCGCCGACGTTCTCCCCGAGATCGCCCGGCGCGGGATCGTGCCCGACCTGGTCACCGACCAGACGAGCGCCCACGACGCGCTGAACGGTTACGTGCCTCATGGCCTGTCTCTGGGAGAAGCGGCGGATCTGAGGGGGCGCGATCCCGAGGAATACGTCAAGCGGGCGATGGACTCCATGGCGGTGCACGTCCGCGGCATGCTCGAGCTGAAGCGACAGGGCTCGATTGTGTTCGACTACGGGAACAACATCCGGGCGCAGGCCCGTGATGCCGGTGTCGAAAACGCCTTCGACTTCCCCGGCTTCGTCCAGGCCTACGTCCGCCCCCTCTTCTGTCTCGGCAAGGGGCCGTTCCGCTGGGCGGCGCTCTCGGGCGAGCCGTCAGACATCCATCGCACCGACGAGCTGGTGCTCGACCTGTTCCCCGAGGACGAGGCGCTTGGACGGTGGATCAGGATGGCCGGCGAGCGCGTTGCGTTTCAAGGTCTCCCGTCGCGGATCTGTTGGCTCGGGCAAGGCGAGCGCGCCAGGTTCGGCCTGGCTATCAACGAGCTTGTTGCGCGTGGCGATGTGACGGCGCCGATCGTGATCGGGCGTGACCATCTCGACACCGGTTCGGTGGCAAGCCCCTTCCGCGAGACCGAAGGGATGAGAGACGGCAGCGATGCGATCGCCGACTGGCCTGTCCTCAACGCCATGCTCAACGTGGCGAGCGGTGCGACCTGGGTCAGCTTCCACCACGGCGGCGGCGTCGGCATCGGCAACTCGCTGCACGCCGGTATGGTGGTCGTCGCCGACGGTACTCCGCAAGCGGCGCGGCGGCTCGAGCGCGTGCTGACCAACGATCCGGGCAGCGGCGTGGCGCGGCACGCCGATGCCGGCTACGAGAGTGCGCGGGAGACCGCTCGCAAACATGGCATCAAGATTCCTATGGCGGACTATTAGACTCAATATCCAGTAATCGACACTCAGTTATCAAATGCCAAGGGGCTCTCAAGTGACGTGTCTCAATGCCCACGGGTCAGTGATCATTGGCTCTTGGATCTTGAGCCTCGTCTCTTGAGATCACGCTATGCCTGACCACGATACCCTGATCCTGGAGGCCTCGCAGATACTGACCTGCCCCGGCGGTAGCGAACCGCGCCGCGGCAGATTGATGTCTGACATCGGGCTGGTAGAGGACGGAGCGATCGCGATCCGTGGCGGGAAGATCGAAGCCGTCGGCTCCCGCGACGGAATAGCCGGGCGCTTCCCGGACGCCGAGCGTCTCGATCTCAGCGGTCATGTTCTCTCTCCGGGGCTGGTGGACTCTCACACACACGCGGTGTTCGGCCGTTATCGACTCGACGAGTACGAGCAGCGCTGCGCCGGTGTGCCGTACATGGAGATCGCCCGCCGCGGCGGCGGCATCAACGCGTCGGTGCGCGACCTCCGCGAGCACTCGGAAGCTGAGCTGGTCGAATTGGGCCGCGCCCGGCTGCGCCGCATGTTGGAGCACGGCACGACGACGGCAGAGGTGAAGAGCGGCTACGGCCTGACAACCGAGGACGAGCTGAAGATGCTCCGCGTCGTCCGGGAACTGGCGGAGGAGGAGTGGATCGATCTGGTGCCCACTTTCCTGGGCGCCCACGCTTTTCCGCCAGAATTCCGGGAGCGCCGCGAAAAGTACGTCGACCTCGTGGTCGGCGAGATGATCCCGGCGGTCGCGGACGCGGGACTGGCGGTCTTCTGCGATGTCTTCATGGAGCCCGGTGTGTACACGCCCGAGGAGACCCGGCGCGTTCTGGAGGCCGCCGTCGCGAACGGACTCGTACCGAGGCTGCACGCCGACGAGTTCGAGTCCAGCGGTGGCGCCGAGCTCGCCGCCGAGTTTGACGCCGCCTCAGCCGACCACCTGGGCGCGATCTCGGAGGCGGGTATCGCGGCCCTGGCAGGCTCACGGACCGTCGCCACGCTCCTGCCGGGAACGCTGCTCTTTCTGGGCAAGTCGTACTATCCCCCGGCGCGGCAGCTGATCGATGCTGGGGCGGCCGTCGCCCTGGCGACCGACTTCAACCCCGGGTCGTCGCCGACCGTGAACCTTCAGGTCGTGATGAGTATCGCCTGCAGCCAGCTGGGGATGGCGCCCGCCGAGGCTTTCGTAGCGGCTACCGCCAACGGGGCGGCGGCCCTGCGACTGGGGGACGGGCGTGGCACGCTGCAGCCCGGGGCACCAGCCGATATCGCGGCCTTCGGTGTTCCCGACTACCGGCTCGTGCCCTACCTTTACGGCGGTAATCACTGTGCTGCGGTCTGGAAGCGGGGGGTGCGGGTCCAATGATTCTGCAACATAGCTTTCCTTTCGGGGTACATTGGCCGCAGCCTCGCCTCCAACCTGTCCGCCCGCCCGGGGGGGCGGCCGCTCGGTCGGCGCTCGGTGGGCTGCTGAAAAGTCAGCGCAATTGTATATCTTTACAGGTTATGCCGACGCCGGCCGGGATTCTGGCGGCGTTGGTGCCGCGCATGGGGACAGCCCGATAGACCGCTAGGATACGGATGAGCGCAGGAGCCAGACACAGGCAGCGAGCGAGGGCCTTCGAGCAGCGCGAGAATTGGAAGCGCGCTATCGAGGAGTACGAGGCTGCACTCGAGGCCGACAAGCTGGAACGGGGTAGGGATGTCGACCTCGCTCTCTACAACCGGATCGGGGACCTCTATCGCCGCGTCGGAAACGTCAACAGGGCCGTCCATTACTACGAGCTTGCCGCCGACGGCCACCTCGCAGCCGGCTTCTACAACAACGCGATCGCCCTCTGCAATAAGATCCTCCGCAACCAGCCGAACCGGCACTCGGCCTACCTGAAGCTGGGCAAGGTCGGTGCGGCCAAGGGCTTCCTCTCCGACGCCCGCAGGCACTTCCTCGAGTACGCCGAGCGCATGCAGCGGTCGGGGCAACTCGATGAGGCCTTCTCCGCGCTCATGGAGTTCGCCGATCTGTCACCGGACCCCGAGGTCCGACTGATGATCGCGGACCAGTTGATCGAGCACGATCGCACTCAGAATGCGGTCGAGCAGCTACGGCTGGCCTGGCGCGGCCTGAGCCAGGAAGGCCGCGACGCCGATGCCCAGGAGGTCAGGGGCCGTATTATGGAGCTCGCGCCCGATCGGGATCCGGAGGTCCACCCGCCAGAACAGTCGACCTCCAGTATGACGGATGCGGTGGGAGTCATCGATCTCCCCGAGATCCTGCCCTGGGGCGACGATCCGGAGCCCGAACCTCCAGCGCGAGCGGAACCGGCAGTAGCCGACGAGCCGATCCAGAACGACGAGCCGCTCGTGGAGACGCCACCGCAGGACTTCGAGGTGCCGGGCGATCTGGACGCCGACGTGGCCGACATCGATCTCGGACCGGCCGACCTCGATGTCGACGGCGTGGAAATCGATGCGGACTCGCTGCAAGAGCTGGAACAGGAGCTCTTCGGGCCGGAGCCCGCCGAGCCGCCCCTGGATATGGTGCCCACCGCGCTGGGTGGTGAAGAGCCGGCGGAGCCCGAGTTAGGGGTGGAGCCCCCAGAGCTGCCGTCGATCGGCCTCGACGAGCCGCCCGCCACCGACTGGGTCGAGCCCGCCCCCGTGCAGCCGCTGGAGCCGGTGGCGCCTCCGATCGAGGAACCGGTCACGACTCCAGAAGATCGAGTTGGTGAGCTCGAGACCAGGCTGCAGGTGGAGGGGAGCCAGCCCGATTTGCTGTTCGACCTGGCCGAGGCGCTACTCGAGACGGGCGAGCGTGAGAAGGCGACAGTGTGTCTGGCTCGCTCGCTGGAGGGCTACGAGCAGCAGGGCAGCTACGCGGAGGCCGGCCGCGTGCTCGATGAGATGCTGCGACTCGACGTCAACGACGTGCGGGCCTATCAGAAGCGGGTCGAGCTTGCCCTGAGGGCAGCCGATGGCCCGGGACTGGTCGAGGCCTACCTCGCCTTGGCCGACTGTCTGGACCGCACCGACGCCTCGAACAAGGCGCGCGCCGTCTACGCCCGGGTCATGGAGCTCGACCCTCGAAACGGGCGGGCGGCGGCGGCGCTCGAGATGTTCGTCGACGAGGAGGTAGCTCCCGCGGCGCCGGCGTCGCGTGGCGAGGCGGCAGGCGACTTCGTGGATTTGAGCTCTCTGGTCGCGGAGGAAGAGGCGGCGTCGCGCAAGAGTACGCGCTTCAAGATCGCCGCGGCGGATCCGCAGAGCGAGGCGGACGTCAACTTCTCCGACATGCTGAGCCAGTTCAAGTCGAAGGTGGCGGAAACGATCGAGGAAGAAGACGCTGCGAGCCACTACGATCTCGGGTGCGCCTTCAGGGACATGGGCCTGCTCGATGAAGCGATCGCCGAGTTCCAGATCGCCGCCCGTGGTCTCGAGTTCCGGCTGCGCGCGATCGAGATGCTCGGGGCATGCTTCGTCGAGAAGGGCGACCATCGCATCGCGCTCAAGGTCCTGAACCGAGCTCTCCAGGTCCCAGGTCACAAGGATGAGGAACTGGTCGGAATCTTCTACGCCATGGGCCGGTCCTACGAGGACATCGGCGAAGCGGGGCACGCGCTGGAATGGTACGAGCGCGTGTTGGGCTGTGACATGAACTTCATGGATGTGGGCCAGCGAGTGTCTGCCCTGCAGCCGTAATCGTACCCCCTTTGACAAATCTCCTTACTTCCAGCTAAAGTGTTCGCCGAGTGGAGCGCCTCGGCGCCCATGGTGTTCTCCTGAAATACCGGTCATGCCGCATACTGCACTGGCAGGACTAGCACGCGTCCAGGAGCCGGTCCGCGATCGGCTCGATGAACTCGACGAAGTGATGCGTCGGCTGATCGCCGACGAATTCGAGCTCATCGACGAAGTCAACGACTACCTACTGCTGAAGCGCGGAAAGCTGTTCCGCCCCACTCTGCTGTTGCTCAGCAACGAGATCGGCGGGAACCCGAGCCACGAGGCCTTGCTGCTAGCGGCGGTCGTGGAAGCGGTCCACCTGGCGACCCTCGTACACGATGATGCCGTCGATCACTCGGCGCTGCGGCGCGGGATGCCGACGGTCAACTCGGTGTGGGGATGTCAGACGGCCATCATCATGGGCGATTACCTGTATTCGCGCTCGGTCGTGGAGATGACCCGGCTTCGGCGCGTAGACGTTATCGCTGTGCTGGCCGAGGCGGCGAACGCCATGACGATCGGCGAGATGCGGCAGCTGGCCATGCATGATGCCCTGTCGTTTACCGAGGACGACTACTACCGTTTGATAAGCGCGAAGACCGCCTCGCTGATGTCGGCGGCCTGTCAGCTGGGCTCCATGGTCGGCGATCCGGCGTATGGCAAGGCGCTGAAGAGTTACGGATACGCTCTGGGCATGGCTTTTCAGGTCGCCGACGACATTCTCGACTATACCGGCGCCGAGGATGTGACCGGAAAGCCCTCGGGTCACGACCTGCGCGAGCACAAAGTGACTCTGCCGCTTATCATGGCATTGCGCGACTTCGATCGCGAACAGCGGCTTGCCGTGAACGCGCTGTTCGCCGATCCCGAGCCCGATGACGGGCTGATCGTGCGCGTGGTCGAGGCCACGGAGGCGTGCGGCGGTATCTCGTATGCGAGGACGAAGGCGCGGGAGTTTGCGGACCAGGCGCTGGTCGCCATAGAGAATCTGCCGGACGGCCCAGCGGCGCGCGCACTGGCCAGCGCGGTCAACTACACAGTCGAGCGACGACAGTGACAAGGGGAGACGGACTACTCCTACGGCCCTCGGGCCGCTCGCCGTGGCGGATCGCGGCAATCCTGGCGCTCGGCTTTCTGCTCGGCGCGATTCTCACAAAGCTTTCCGTGCTCTTCATCCCCGAGGGGCCGTTCCTGGAGTTCTTCACGACGACGATATCGGCGAGCCTCGGCCCCCTGAGCGTGGACCTGATGGTGATCGCCTTCACGCTGGGGCCGATCGTCCTGAACGTGAATCTGTTCAGCGTCGCCGGCGTGCTTGTGGTGGGTTACGTGGCGCGGATGATGCTCTGAGTGATGGCCGCGGACCGCTCAGGACCGCGGTACGAAGATCTCTCTACGGTAGTCCTCGATGGTCGCTTCTCCCCTCAGGCCCGCCAGCCATTCATCAAGGGCCGTCTGCTGGCGCTGCACCATGAGGCGCGCTCTCAACTCCTCTTTGCCCAGCTCGAACTGCTCGCGACTGGGCTCGATGCGTTCCGCCAACTGGATGAAGTAGAACCGATCGTCCGACTCTATCGGGCCCGCCACCTGGTATAGGTCTAGCCCGAACGCGGTGCCGATGGTCTCGCTACCCTGACCCAGGCCGGGAACGAAATCGTACCTCGTGAACAGCGTGCTCGTCTGGAACACGAGGTCGTGATCGCGGCCGACTTCGTCCAACGTCTTGCCTTCCCTCAGCTCGGAAGCGATCTGCTCGGCGATGCTGCCGGCCAACTCCTTCTTCTTTTCCAGTACCAGGCGGCGGCGAACCGAGGGCTCCGCATCTGCGAACGGTACGTAACCCTCGGGATTACGTGTCCTGAGGTCCAGGAAGTACCAACCCTGATCCGTTTCGTAGACCGGGCTCAGCTCGCCGATCAGTGTGGAGTCGTGGAAGGCCCAGTAGTGCACCGGAGGGAACATTCCAATACCCGGCACGAAATCGCTCCCTTCCGCCAACGTAACGGTGCGTGACTCCACGCCCATCGAGTCGACCGCCACGTCCATCCCGGCGGTCAGCGCGATCCTCTCGAATCGATCGACGCTGCCCAGCAACTGGTCCTCGGTTCCACCTGCCAGCTGGACCGTGATCAGGATGTGCGAGGCGCGCACCCGCTCCTCCTCCCTCTCCTCGAGCTTGATGATGTGGTATCCGTAGTTGGAGAGCACCGGCTCCGAGATCTCGCCCACATCCAGCTCGAAGACCGCCGAGTCAAACGCTGGCGTCATGTCGCCGCGTCCGAACCAGCCCAAATTACCGCCCTGCTGCGCCGAACCCGGATCGCGACTGCTCGCCTGGGCCAGCTCTGCGAAGTCCGCACCCGCCTGCAGCTCATCGCGGATCCGCCCAGCTTCCTCCAACGTGGCGGCGCTGTCGGCGGGCCCGGGAACCCGCGAGAACTCCACCAGCTTGACTTCCGCGACGGCTGCGCGTGCGTAGTCCTCGAGGTTCTCCTCGTACGAGCGCAGAAGCTCCTCTTCCGTTACCTCCACTTCCGAGTCTTCCACCGCCAGCTCCGGATCGAGTACGACGTACGTCACGCGGACCCGCTCGCCCTGGTCGCGGTACCCGTACCACAGCTCAGAGTCGGAGATGTAGATGCCACTCCCGATCTGTTCCATCAGGCGAGCGCGCGGCAGGACCGCCCTGTAATATTCCTCGATCTGGAGGAGCAGCTGCGGGTCAACTCCCGGTGACGAGAAAAAGCCCCGGTACTTCTCGTAGTCGAACTGACCACCCGTCTGAAACAGCTCGTTCTGCATCAGCCAGGGCGGCGGCGTTGTCTGGAACGCCAGACGAACTTCCTCGTCGGTCACGGATATGTCGCGGCGCTCGAGCTCCTGCTCGATTAGGATCTGGTTGACCAGTTGGTTCCAGGCCTGCTCCTCGACGAAATCCAGCTCCCGGTCATCCAGAGCCGAACCCTTCTGCATCCGCGCCTGGTCGGTCAGGTTGCGGTAAGTACTGGTCCAGACCTGATAGCTGATCGCAGTACCGTTCACTCGCCCCACCTCGCCGACCGCACGAGGGTTGCTACCGCCAGAGATGTCCATTCCCCACTGGAAGACCATAAGGCCGACGAAGGCCAGGACCACCACCAGCATTATGATCTTCGTGTTCCGACGCATTGAGCGCAGCATATAGCCAGTCCTTCTCCTTCTGCACGGCCAGCCTGGAAATCCTGTCAAAATGTGTGGACTGAATCTATTCGTAGCGTCCGAAAATGCTACCGGCGCCTGAGACCGCCAGCCTGTGGCCGGCGCGGCGGAACGTAAGGGGCGCTACAGTCAGCGTTGACACTAACGCATTGGCATCAATATATTTGCACGGCCCCCCGCCTCCTTGCGTGGGAACGCATCCGCCCCAGGGAGTACACAACATGCCTCCGGACAACGACGTCCAGAAGGAGATCGAGCAACTCGAAAGGCGCTATGCCGAGCACTCCCAGGGCTTGGTCTTCGCCCACCTTGCGGACGCCTATCGCCGGGCGGGGGAATTCGGCAAAGCGGAAGGCCTGCTCCTGCACGGGCTGAAGAACCACTCTAGCTACATCAGCGCCTACAACGTGCTGGGCCGCGTGTACATCGACAGCGAGCGCTACTCCGATGCACACGAGCAGTTCTCGAAAGTGCTCGAGCTCGATCCGCAGAATATGATCGCCATGAAGGCGCTAGGCGATCTGGCGGTCCGGGGCGGACGCCTCGAGGACGCGCGCTCGTGGTTCGAGCGGATACTGCAAGTCGACCCTCGTAACGAAGAGGTCCAGGAGGAGCTGCAGAAGCTGGTGGAGGGAGGCGTGCCGGCGCCGTCCAGCCCGGGCGTTCCTTCGGAAGCCGCACCAGAGCCGGCGGCGCCTGCGGAGATAGAAGAGCCCGAGGTACCGGAGGTCCTGGCCGCGGAGGAGGAGACACCCTGGGAGAGCTTGCCTGAGGGTGAAGAAGAGGCGCCGGTGGAGTTGTCGACCGAGCCTGTCGAGGGGTTGATCGGTAAGGGGCAGCAGGTTGAGCTGGGCGACGAAGGCGACGTCTCGGACACGCTGCCCGATGTGTCACTGGAGGGACTATCCGAGCTCGAGTCTCTCGAGGCGTCATCGGCGGAGACGTCGGAAGAGCCGCTGCAGATGGAGGGCCTCGAGGCCCTGGAG
>JBDHHM010000058.1:0-16532 GCA_039589355.1 Gemmatimonadota bacterium
CGAAGCTGATCGGTCAGAGCATACATCTCCGCGCGCGGAAAGCTCTTGGTCCTCTCGAAGAGCGCCCCGGCCACAATCCTAGCTCGCTGGTAGACTTCAAGGTCGGTGAAGTTACTTGCCAAGCGGCCGGTCATTGGCACCTACGTTAGAGAACAGTCGCTCGCATCTGCCTCTCCAAGGTGGTGCCGACCCGTCAACAAATCGTCACGAAGAAAACTCGAGCAGGCCCCCACGTCATCGCCCACCGCCACCGCCCACCGCCTACCGCCCACCGCCCACCGCCCACCGGCTACCGGCCACCGGCCACCGGCTACCGGCCACCGGCCACCGCACACCGACTACCGGGCCGGCCTCAACCCGAGCGCGATCACGAAAGCGACCGCCACCCCCACCGCGGCGGTCAAGAACGGGGCCCCGGGACCGTAGACATCGAAGACTGCCGCACCCCCAAGCGGCCCAACCACGCGGGCGACCCCACCGAAGAACTGGTTGAGTCCCAGCGTGCTCCCCTGCTCCTCCGCCGGCGTGGAGCGGGAGATCAGGGCGGCCAGCGGTGGGAAGAGGGTTCCCGTTCCTGCGGCGACCAGGGTGAGGGCGACGGCGAGCAGCAGGTAGGTGTCCGCGACACTGCCCACAGCCAACCCAATGCCGAGCATGGCCGCGCCGAAGCGGCAGACGTTCGGTTCACCAAACCGACCCACCAGCTTGCCCACCGCCACGCCGCGCACCAGAACCGAGACCGACCCCACGTACACGAACACGTATCCCACGGTCGACTCGTCTATTCCGAAACGCTCCTCGAGGAAGAGGGGGAAGATCGCCGTCATCGCCGTGAACGCACCTATCCCCAGGAAGTAGATACCGATCATTCGGGCGAGCGGCCCGCGCAGTGCGGCGTGCACGACCTCCCGAAGTGGGGGCACGGCCAGGCTGCCCCGGGCCTCGCCCCGCCTCGAGGCCGACGGCTCGGGCAAGAACCTGACGGCGAGGCCCAGGTTCACCACGCAGAGTGCGGCGGCCACGAACCCCGGCGCGGTGTGGCCTCCCCAGCGCCAGGCCCACGAACCGATCGCCGGGCCGATCATGAACGCGGCACCCGTTGCGGCCGACAGCCAGCCCAGGACCTGGGCACGGCGCTCCGGCGCCGTTGTGTCCGCTACGTAGGCCTGAGCCACGGCGATCGTACCGCCCGAGGCGCCCTGAACGATCCGCGAGACGAACAGGACCGCTATGGTGGTGGCGAGGCCGAATAGGACGTAGGAGAGAGCCGAGAACGCCAGCCCGATGAGGATCAGTGGGCGCCGGCCGTAGTGGTCGGAGATCTTGCCCCAGAACGGCGCCGACAGCAGCTGCGCCACCGAGAACGACGCCACCAGCGGACCCACCATCCAGTCGGCGGCGCCGAACTCCACCGCGTAGAAGGGCAGCAGCGGGAGGACGATCCCGAAGCCGATCATGTCGACCAGCGCGATGCCGATGAGCACCATCACCGACGCCAGGTCGATTTCCGTCCCTTCTCTCACCTCTGCAGAGCTCAGTTCCGGCCTCTCAACGCTCGAGTCGTGCACCTGCGGGTCACCGGGAGCCACCACCGACCCGGGAAGTCAGGCGGACAACTTATATCGCCCCGGCGCCGGGCGGGAAAGGCCACCCCGTCAGGTGGACCGGTTGAACACTCCCGGTCGGAAGCCTAGTCTATCACGGGAGACCTTAGCCCGACCTGCAACAAGGAGGCCGAGATGAAGCGCGCAACCCTCGCGGCTGCGGCGTTAACCCTGGCGCTCCCCTGCGCCACTAGCGCCCAGCCGCAGACACCCGACCGGCTGACCCTCGCGCTCTACCTGGAGATGGAGCGCGTCTCCGACCCCCAGATCGCGCCAGACGGGAACCAGATCATCTATACCCGAGGCTGGGTCGACAAGCTGAACGATCGCCGCGAGTCGGCGCTCTGGATCATGAACGCCGACGGCAGCAAGAACCGCTACCTGACCGACGGCTCGTCGGCACGTTGGTCGCCCGACGGGACGCGGATCGCCTACCTGGCACAGGGCGAGCCCAAAGGGTCCCAGATCTTCGTCCGCTGGATGGACGCCGAGGGGGCAACCACTCAGGTCACCCGCGTCGATGAGTCACCGGGAGGTATCCGCTGGTCGCCCGACGGAACGCAGATCGCCTTCACTATGCTCGTCCCGAGCCGAGACACATGGACCGTGAAGCTGCCCGGCAGACCCCAGGGAGCGGATTGGACGGAGGGCCCCCGGATCATCGACCGGTTGAACTATCGCCGGGACCGGGTGGGCTTCTATGAGGACGGGTTCCGCCACGTCTTCGTGGTCCCCGCGGAGGGCGGAACGCCACGTCAGCTCACCCATGGCGACTACAACCACGGGGCCGGCCTCGATTGGACGCCCGACGGCCGGGCCATCGTATTCAGCGGTCTCCGCGAAGAGGACGCCGACTACATCTGGCGCGAGTCTGAGGTCTACGAGGTGAGCGTCCCCGACGGTACGATAACCCAGCTAACCGAGCGGCGTGGGCCAGACGGCAACCCCGTCGTTTCGCCGGACGGACGGCTGATCGCCTATACCGGCTACGACCTCACCGATGACACTTACATCGACCGTAGGCTCTACGTAATGGACCGCGACGGCGGCAACCCGAGGACCCTAACCGCCGATCTCGACCGCTCGCCCAGCGGGCTCATCTGGTCGAACGACAGCCGCAAGATCTACTTTAACATAAGCAGCGAGGGGATGAGAAACCTCTACTCTGCGTCGCTGGACGGAAGAGTGGAACGCCTCACCGACGGAGTGCACATGCTCTCCGTCAGCGACATCACCGCCCGCGGCCAGGCGGTGGGCGTCCTCTCCGACCCCCACGAGCCGGGCGACGTGATCAGCTTCGACGTGGGGCGCCCGGAGCGAATCTCCCAGCTCACGTTCGTAAACGACGATGTCTTGACCGGGATCGAGCTCGGTGCGGTGGAGGAGATCTGGTACACCTCCACCGACGACCTGCGCATCCAGGGATGGATCATCAAGCCGCCGGACTTCGATCCCGCGAAGAAGTATCCGCTGATCCTACAGATCCACGGCGGCCCCCACGGCATGTACAACCTAGCCTTCAACTTCGCCCGGCAGGAGCACGCGGCCAACGGCTACGTGGTGCTGTACACGAACCCGCGCGGCAGCTCGGGCTACGGCTCGGCATTCGGCAACGCCATCAAGCGCGCCTATCCGGGTAAGGACTTCGATGACCTGATGAACGGCGTCGACGAGGTGATCGCCCGCGGCTACATCGACGAGCGCAACATGTTCGTCTACGGCGGCAGCGGCGGTGGCGTCTTGACCGCTTGGATCGTCGGCCACACCGACCGCTTCGCCGCAGCCTCCTCCAACTACCCCGTTATTGACTGGCTTTCCTTTGTCGGGACCACCGACGGCGCCGGCTGGTACCGCAACTTCGACCACTACCCCTGGGAGGACCCGGAAGAACACCTGCGCCGCTCGCCACTCATGTACGCCGAGAACGTCACGACCCCGACCATGCTTATGACCGGGGTGAACGACCTTCGCACGCCGATCTCCCAGACCGAGGAATTCTACATGGCGCTCAAGGTCCAGAAGATCCCAACCGTCATGCTCCGCTTCAACGACGAGTGGCACGGCACGAGCTCGAGACCGTCGAACTTCATGCGCTCCCAGCTGTACCTGCGTAGCTGGTTCGACAAGTACACGACGAAAGACGAGGAACCGGTGGCCGCCACCGGTGAGACGAAGGGGTAGAATAGTACGGGAATTCGGGAATCCGTGACTAGTTGACCAATAGAATAATAGAGCCTTCGAATTAGGAAGGGCCGCTGGGAATGCCAAGCGGCCCTTCTGATTTCGAGTATTCTATTAGTCTAATAGTCAATTAGTCATGGATTCCCGAATTCCCACTACAAACCCTAAGCCGGCGCCGCTTCCCTGTCCACGCCCCGAGCGGCTCTCCTCGCTACGGCGAGTTCACGCAGCCCCGCCTTGTAGAAGAATTCCTTCGCCCCCGAGGCAGGCTTCAGCTCGTCCAGCCAGGTCGCCGCCTCGTCGAACTTGGCGAAGAACGGCCTGCCGACCCAATCGGGGTTCCGCGCCTGCAGAAACTTCAACACGAAGACCTTCTGACCCCCGACCGTCGCGATACCGTCGACCAGGACCTTCCCCGGCGTCGCCGACATGCTCGGGCCCCGAGCCGTACGCCCCAGGCCGGACACCTGACGGTAGGCGTCGTTGAAGATACTGAGCGCCCGGGCCAGCGGAACCGAGAAGTAGTCCCGGGGACCGGTGTCACGCTCGACGAACATATAGTAAGGGATCGCGCCGACGCGGACCTGGCGACGCCAGAGCTGCGCCCAAGCGTCTGCCGAGTCGTTAATGTGGCGAACGAGCGGCGCCTGGCAGCGTACCGCCGCACCCGTGTCTCTGATCCGGCGCACCGCCACCTCGGCGACCGGCGTCTCCAGCTCACGCGGGTGAGTGTAGTGCGCCATCAACGCCAGGTGCCGGCCCGAACGCCGCACATCCTCGAACAGCGATAGCAGGTCGTCGGCGTCATCGTCCGTCACAAACCGGTGCGGCCAGTAAGCGGGTGCCTTCGAGCCGATGCGGACGCTCGTAATGTGATCCAATGCCGGATCGAGCAGCGGCTCGATGTACCGCCTCAGGACCGACGATTTCATGATCGCCGGATCGCCACCGGTGAACAGCACGCTGGTAACCTCACGGTGCTCCTTGAGATAGCGTAGCCACCTGCTCGATTCACGGCTCGCGAACTTGAACTCATCGACGCCGACGAACTGCGCCCAGCGGAAGCAGTACGTGCAGTAGGCGTGACACGTCTGACCCGCCGCCGGGAAGACGAGTACCGTCTCACGGTACTTGTGCTGCACTCCCGGAATCGGCTCATCGTCGAACAGCGGAATGTTCAGATCCCGTTGCCCCGCCGGATGCGGGTTCATCGCGTACTGGATCGAACACGCCGCAGCCTTGATTACCTCTTCCGACGCACCGCGACGTATCAGCCGGTACATCCGCGCTAAGTCGCTCGGCTTCAACATGCCCGGCTGCGGGAATGTCAGTTGGAATATCGGATCTTCGGGTATGTTGGACCAATCGATCAGGTCCTCTACCACGTAGTTGTTCACCCGGAACGGATGAACGGCCGCAACAGCTTCCATCGCGATTCGATCCGTCACCGACAGACGCTGGAGCTCTGGGATCAGTCCGATGTCCTTCCGCGTGTATACGCGATACTTGCGCGCTCCCGATCGGGCGATATGCGACCTCCGTTCCATCGGTTTACCGCGAAACATCCAGACCTCCGCCTTTGAACGTCTGGCACGAGCGAATCCGCTACCGGCCCCACTGCACGAACGGGCTTCACGCCCCTGAGCCAGCTATTGGGACCGCAGACAGGATCGCTGGGGCCGAGCGCCCGACTGGCCTCCGCGGCACTAGTCAGCGGCCCGGCTCGACGACGGGATCCCACGCCGGAGCGCAGGAACTACGGCACAGTGGCCAGGGGCTAACAGCCCCTCTAGGCCCGCAGAACCACACTGCCTTCCTACACTGCACCGGTTGTAGGTAAGTAAGTCCTATTAAAAGATACCCCCCAAGCCCCATCTCTGCAAACGACGGATGTAGGCTCCATTACCCCGGGTCTTGGGGACGTTCTCAGGGCTGAGAATCACCCCGCAACCGCTCTTGTGCCGCCGGCCGCCGTGTTCCTACTTTTCCCTGCCTGTGACATTCTGGCCCGGTCGGCGGGTTTCCGTACGCTCTGACGTGAGGCTTAAACCTTTGCGATATTTGAGGTTAGATAGCCCGGCCCCCAGGGGCCTGGAAGATGCTTTTGCGCTTATGGTCAACCGACCACTCGGGCAGCCACACGTACCCAAGGGAACGAACCAGCTATGAGCAAAGCCAAGCAGGACCAAGCGAAAGGCGCCGGCAACGGCAAAGAGGACCTGAACCCGTTCCACATAGCGCAGCAGCAGTTCGACCACGCGGCGCTCTACATCCCGGATCTGAAGGCCGGCCTGGTGGAGTGGTTGAAGCGGCCGAACCGGATGATCACAGTTGAGTTCCCCATCGAGACAGCGGAGGGAGAGGTCAAGAATTTCGTCGGCTACCGTTGCGTTCATAACGTGACCCGCGGGCCGGGCAAAGGCGGGATCCGCTACCATCCGGACGTGACGTCGGACGAGGTGCGGGCGCTGGCGTCGTGGATGACCTGGAAGTGCGCGGTGCTGGACGTCCCGTTCGGCGGTGCGAAGGGCGGGATCATCTGCAACCCCAAGAGACGCACGAGAGAGGACATGCGGAAAATCACGCGGCGCTTCGTCGCCGAGCTGGGCGACGCGATCGGGCCGTACACCGACATCCCGGCGCCGGACGTGAACACGAACGCCGAGACGATGGCCTGGATTTTCGACACCTATGACATGATGCACAAGGGTCGCAACAATCTGGGCGTCGTGACGGGCAAACCGGTGAACATGGGTGGCTCGCTGGGCCGCAACGAGGCGACCTCGCGTGGCTGCCTATATTGCACGCAGCAGGCCCTGGCTACGGGCCTCGTGGACGGCCTCGACACGGTGAAGGGCGCGACCGTCGTGGTCCAGGGTTATGGCAACGCCGGGTCCATCGCCGCCCAGCTGTACGCCGAGCAGGGCGCGAAGATCATCGCAGTGAGCGATTCGCGCGGCGGCATCCACAATCCGGAAGGCCTCGATCCCGACAAGGTCCTCGAGCACAAGAAGAAGACGGGCTCGGTGGTCGGCTACCCGGGTACAAAAGAGGTGAGCAACGAGGAGATACTCACCATACCGTGCGACATCCTCATCCCCGCCGCTCTGGAGAACGTGATTCGCGGCGACAACGCTGCTGAGGTCCAGGCCAAGGTGATCGCCGAGGCGGCGAATGGGCCGACGACCCCGGCCGCCGACGCGATCCTCTTCCAGCGCGGGATCCCGGTGCTCCCGGACATCCTGGCCAACGCCGGTGGTGTGACGGTGAGCTACTTCGAGTGGGTCCAGAACAACGAGAATGAGCAGTGGGAAGAGGATGAAGTCAACGGGAAGATGAAGGCCAAGATGATCAAGGCCACCGAGGCCGTGATCGAGAAGCAGAAAGAGATCAACGGGTCGTTGAAAAAACTGGAGATCCGCCGCCAGGAGCGTGGACTCGACGGCAGCCCGCTGGCACCGATCGATCTGCGCACGGCCGCCTACGTCCTGGCGATCACCAGGGTGGCGGCTGTGACCCTCGAGCGCGGTATCTGGCCGTAATCTGCTTGGCAACCCTCGGTTCTCGGGCAGCGGTCGGTGCCTCAGGGCATCACCCGCTGCCCGGGCCGCGCGGACTGGAGATCAGTAACCAGTGATCAGTAACCGGGGATGTTGTAAGTTTAAACCTCGAAGGTACCGATTCGTTCGACCTTCGCAGTACAACGTTCGCCCGTCTAACCCCCGAGCCTATGGCAAACGCGAAGACCAAAGACAGACCAAAGCCCTTCCTGTTCCCGGAGTTCTGCAAGGCTTGCGGGCGCTGTATCTCCGCCTGTCCGAAGGATTGTATCGCGATGGGCACGGACATCAACTCGGCCACCGGCTACACTCCGGTAGTCCTGGACCTGGACGTCTGTAACGGGTGCGGACTATGCCTGCAGGCCTGTCCGGAGCCCTACGGGCTGGCGCCGATGCCCGCTGAGGTCGACTTCGAGCTTCTCGACCCGGAGATGCTCTTCGGCGCGAGAAAGACCACGGCTCCGGAGCCGGTGGCCATTCCGGACGAGCGGGTGCCGCTGCCGAAGCTCGAGCCGATGATCCTCAAGGGGAATCACGCCTCCGCGGTCGGCGCCCTTCTCGCTGGATGTCGTCACTTCTTCGGCTACCCGATAACGCCATCGACCGAAGGCGCCGAGCTGCTGGCGAGGCTGTTGCCCCAGCTGGATGGCGTCTTTCTCCAGGCGGTGAGTGAGGTGGCAACCGTCAACATGATGTACGGCTGCGGCGGCGCCGGCATGCGCTGCATGACCTTTACCTCATCTCCAGGGTTCAGCCTCATGCTGGAGGGGATCTCGTACATGATCGGCGCCCAGATTCCCGGGGTCTTCTTCAACGTCATGCGCGGGGGACCGGGCCTGGGCAACATCGGGCCGGAGCAGGGGGACATCAAGCTGCTCTGCCGCGGCTTGGGCCACGGTAACACGCACGCACTGGTGCTCGCCCCGTCCACGCCGCAGGAGATGCTCGACCTAACCATGGATGCTTTCGAATTGGCCTTCAAGTATCGCAACCCGGTAATACTGGCCAGCGATGGCTTCCTCGGGCAGATGACCGGGCGAGTGAAGTTGCCCGACCACATGGTCAAGCCTGGACTGCCCGAGTGGGCTGTGTACGGCGACGAGATGCACCGGGGTAATCTGCACACCTCCATCCTCCTGATCGAGCCCGATCTCGAGGCCCACAACATCCGCCTGAACGAGAAATACGAGCGGATCAGTCGGGACGAGCAACGGGCCGAGACCTTCCGCTGTGATGACGCCGAGTGGATAATCGTCGCCTGCAACACACCGGCACGCATGGCCGAGGGCGCGATTCAGGAGTTGCGCGAGCGCGGTATCAAGATCGGGCTCTTCCGGCCCATCAGCCTCTGGCCCTTCCCCGTCGACGCGTTCCTACCGCTCATTGGACGGGCCAAGGGCCTCATCCTGGTCGAAGCGGGCGCCGGCCAGCTGGAGGACGAACTGCGCCTGGCGTTGAGCCATGCGGGAGTCACGGAATTGCCGCCCATCGACCGGCTACGTCATTTCGGTGGGGTACTGCCCCAGCAGCAGGAAATCGTCGAGAAGATCACCGCAGTGGCGGGGGAATAATATGAGCACCGTCTTCTACGAGAGGTTCGAGCGACACGCCCACGGTGACGGGCTGAAGGGCCACTCCACTCACTATTGCCCCGGGTGCGGCCACGGACTGATCCACAAGTACCTGGCCGAGACAATCGATGAGTTGGGCGTGCAGGACCGAACAGTCGCAATCTCGCCGGTAGGCTGCGCGGTCTTCATGTACTACTACCTCGATGTAGGGAACGCGCAGGCGGCCCACGGTCGCGCTCCCGCGGTTGCCATCGGCCACAAGACGGCCAACCCGGAAGCAGTCGTGGTCAGCTACCAGGGCGACGGTGACCTTGCCGCCATCGGCCTCGCCGAGATCATCCAGGCGACCCAGCTGGGCTTGCCTATGACGTTCATCTTCGTCAATAACGCGATCTACGGGATGACCGGCGGCCAGCTCGCGCCAACCACGCTCATGGGACAGCGCACGACTACCTCCCCCACGGGGCGCAACCGCCTCATGGGCGAGCCGATCAAGATGGCGGAGACCATCGGGCAGCTCGATGGACCCGTCTACGTCGAGCGCTGTGCTCTCTTCGACAACAAGCAGCGGACCAGAGCGAAGAAAGCGATCAAGAAGGCGCTGCGCTTGCAGGTCGAGAGGAGAGGCCTCGCCTTTGTCGAGATCCTTTCCGAATGCCCCGTGCACCTGAAGATCACCCCGAGGGAGGCGGAGCTATGGGTGAAGGAGAACATGGTTCCGGTCTTCCCACTGGGCGTCAAGAAGGACGTGGAGACCGAACCGTGGTTCGAGATGGGGGCGCCCAAATTCGACGCCCAGAGCGTGGTCGAGGTGATTGGCAGCTCGCCCGAGCCGCCACCGCGTTTCGGCAAGGGGTTCCCGGTTCACATCGCCGAGGGGGACGTCTCGATCAAGTTCGCCGGCGCCGGTGGAGACGGCGCGCAGACCATAGCTCTTTTGACTACGCGTACGGCGATCAACGAAGGGTTCGATTCGACCCACATCCCCAGCTATGGGCCCGAATCGCGAGGTGGCACCTCGTACGCCGATGTTCACATCGCCACCCAGGAGGTGCTGTCTCCGGCATCACCGGGGCCGCACGTTCTCGTCGCGTTCAACCCGCCCAGCCTTGAGAAGTTCGGCCCCGATGTCCGGCCCGGCGGGATAGTTGTCTATGACAGCTCGGTGATTCCCAGCCCACCGCAGCTCGACCCCAGCCTCGAGATGGTTGGCGTACCATGCACCCAAATCGCGAACGACTTGGGGAAAGCGATGGTGAAGAACGTGGTGGCGCTGGGAGCGATGCAGGCCGCAACGAACCTGTTCCCCAGGGAGAGCTTCCTGAACACCATGAGTCAGGCGCTCCAGCACGATTGCTCCTTGCTGGCCCTGAATGAAGAGGCCTTCGCCTGGGGTGAGAAGGCCTATCAGGAAGCATCTGAGTAGTCTGCCGGCGGGTGGGCGGGAGTTGGGATTCGCCAGTAGAACAGGGTAGCATTTGAACAATAGAGCCTTCGAGTTGAGAGCTGCGCATGCCAAGCGCCCAACGCCAAACCACCTGCACACTACCCAACTCAAATGGAGCTTCTAACCAGGCAGACAGTAATCAGTGATCGGTAGTCAGTGATCAGTGATGGGCCCGTGCCAATCGCCGGGCATTGAAACCTCAGAGATTACTGATCACTGAGCACCTAACGCGGGGGATGCCTTGAACAGGATCCTTATAACAGGAGCACTCGGTCAGATCGGCTCCGATTTGGTGCCGGCGCTGCGCGAGCTCCGCGGTGCCGATAACGTCGTCGCTTCCGACATCCGCATGCCGGCCGGTACCGTGGACGGCGACGGGCCGTTCGAATACGTGGACTGCACGGAGCGGCGGCTGGTCGATGAGGCGGTCCGCAAGTACAAGGTCGACTCGATCTATCACCTCGCCTCGCTGCTCTCGGCAACGGCGGAGGAGAAACCGCACGTGGCCTGGAGCGTCAATATGGGCGGTCTCTATCGGGTGCTGGAGGTGGCACGCGAGAACCGGTGCGCCGTGTTCTTCCCCAGTTCCATCGGCGCGTTCGGCCCCTCCACGCCCCCTGACAAGACACCCCAGGACACCCTGCAGCGCCCGACGACCATGTACGGGGTGACCAAGGTGGCGGGCGAGCTGCTCTGCGACTACTACCAGCAGCGCTTCGGCGTCGACACGCGAGGCCTGCGCTACCCCGGCCTAATCTCGTACGTAGCGCCACCGGGCGGCGGCACTACCGACTACGCGGTGGAGATCTTCTACGAGGCGATCCGCAACAAGCGCTATACCTGCTTCCTGGGTCCCGACACCTGCCTCGACATGATGTACATGCCGGACGCCGTCAAGGCGGCCATAGACCTGATGAACGCCGACCCGGCCCGGCTCGTCCACCGCAATGCCTTCAACATCACGGCCGTAAACTTCACCCCGGAACAATTAGCGGCCGAGATACGTAAACACATACCGGAGTTCACCATCGAGTACGAGGTGGACCCCGTTCGCCAGAGGATAGCGGACTCCTGGCCGAACTCCCTGGACGACAGCGCCGCCCGGGAAGAGTGGGACTGGCAGCCGGAATACGACCTGCCGTCAATGACCCGGGACATGCTGGAGAACCTCAGGGTGAAGCTGAAGGCCGGCTAGGCCGGCCCCGGACGGCTGCGCGGCACGGCCCCTTGCCTAAAACGCAATAGCCATGCATAGTTGCACGGCCGCTCCTATCCCCCGCCCCCCCGCTCCACGGACTCATCGCCCGGTAGGCGGCGCGACCGGCGCAGCGCACCGATCCCGAGGAGGAAGCATGAAGTCATTCTTTAATCGTAGCACGTTGAATAACGTCTTCGCCCTGGGCGGCGTGGTCATCATCCTGCTGCAGACCCTGATGATCGCATACGAGCGGATCGAGGTCGCGATCGTCCTCGCCGGGATCATGATCAACCAGATCGGCGTCTGGGGGCTCGCAAACAAGCTGCTCCCCGAGCGGCGCGTCTACCTGCAGCTCCGGGCAGAGGTCGACCGCTTCGTCGGCCTCGTCCGCCAGCTCAACGCAGGTGCCGTCGCCGAGGACGACCCCGAGGTCGATTCCACCAAGGCGCTCATGCATGAGTCCATCGAACGCATGGTGTCCGTGGCTGCCGTGAAGTCGGAGGTAGAATAGCTCTACGGCCCGGTCATTCTGACCGAATATGCGGAGACAGATCTTCCCTTGGCGGGCGGCCCGAGCTCCGGGACCCGCCGCAAAGAGCGAGCAGAGAGTGCTTCATGCACGGCATGCAGCTTGCCCGACAGGATGCGCCGTCTGGCCTCAACGGCTCGACGCATAAGCGAGGATAGAAGATGCGGAACAAGAGCGGTTTTACACTTGTCGAGTTGCTCACGGTCATCCTGATCATCGGCCTGCTGGCGGTGATTGCCCTTCCGCGGTTCGTGAATACCCGGGACAAGGCCTTCTATGCGGCCATGCGCTCCGACCTGCGGAACCTCGCGACGGCTGAAGAGGACTACTTCGTCGAGGCGCTGAGCTACACGAGCGACACGAACCAGCTTGACAGCTACCGAACCAGCAAGCGGATCCTCGTCTCCGTGCCGGAGGCGACGGATAAAGGTTGGCGGGCGAAGGCGACGCACGAGATGAACAGCGACCTGGAGTGCGAGATCTACTACGGGACAGCCACGGGAGCGACCCTCGCCACTCAGGGAGGCGCCGTCTACTGTAACAACTAGGCCTGCCAGCGGCGGCGTCGAGCGAATACACAGCGGTCCCCGACCGGGAATACAGCGAGTCCCGGCTCGGGGACTTCCTGCATCTGAGATCGGCCGGCCCCCCCACGGCAGCCCTTTGCTGGCCGCCGACATCGGCGGCCGCTAATTTGACTCATCTCGGCGGCATCGCTGAGTTGACACCAGACCTCTGACGGCACGGTCGAATTCATGATGAGCGAGTTGGCAGCGCGCCATGGCGTGGCCCTGACACGTCTCCCGGCCTTTCTCCCGATCGCGGTGCTCACGATCGTCGCCGCGGCGTGTGAAGGCCGCGACCGCAGCGCCGCTCTCCAGGGCTACGAAGGCTCCGTGAGCTGCAGGAGCTGCCACGAGGGCTTCTACGATCTGTGGGCACCGTCCCATCACGGGCTGGCGATGCAGCCGTTCACCCCCGAGCTCGCCCGAACCGAGATCGTGCCACAGGCCGACGAGATCGCGATCGGCGACTTCCGTTACGACGTCGAGGTCAGGGACGGAATCGGCTGGGTGCGCGAGCGCGGCCCGGAAGGCGTGGAAGAGCACAGAATCGAGCACGCCATGGGCGGAAAGAACGTCTATTTCTTCCTCACGCGGCTCGAGCGCGGGCGCCTTCAGGTCCTTCCGCTCGCCTATGATGTCCGCCGACGGGAGTGGTACAACACGACAGCCAGCAGCGTCAGGCACGAGGCCGATCTGGATGACGAGGCCATCGACTGGCGCGATCCGGAGCTCACGTTCAACACGTCGTGCTACACGTGTCACGTCAGCCAACTTTCCACTAACTACGATCTGGAGACCGACACCTACAACACCGTCTGGCTCGAGCCCGGCATAAACTGCGAGACGTGTCACGGGCCCGGCGGCGAGCACGTGCGGGTATGCGACGAGGAAAGTTGCCCCGAGGGCACGGCGATCATCAGCAACAAGGCCTTCACCCCGCAGCAGATAACTGACCTGTGCGCGCCTTGCCACGCCAAGATGTGGCCGATCACGTCAGTGTTCCTGCCGGGTGATCGCTACTTCGACCACTACGACCTCGCCGCGTTCGAGCACCCCGACTTCTACCCGGATGGACGCGATCTCGGAGAGAACTTCACCTATACCCTCTGGTTGACGAGCCCCTGCCTGGTTTCCGGCGCCCTCGACTGTCTCGACTGCCACACGTCGCGCGGCGAATACCTGTTCACAGGGGCGCAGGCTAACGACGCTTGCCTGCCCTGCCACGAGGGCCGAGTCCGCGACGCGCCGGCCCACACCCGTCACGCCGCCGGCAGTCCAGGGAACGAGTGCGTCGCCTGCCACATGCCGATGACCGAGTTCGCGCGGATACGGCGAAGCGACCATTCGATGCGACCGCCGACGCCGTCGGCGACCATCGCCTTCGGCTCGCCCAACGCCTGCAACATTTGCCACGACGACGAGGACGCCGCCTGGGCCAATCGTTGGGTGCGCGAATGGCATCCGACCGACTACCAGGCACCGGTCCTATACCGCGCCCGCCTCATCGACGCCGCGCGCAAGCGCGAATGGGAGCGGCTGCCCGAGATGCTCGAGTACCTGGAGAGCGACCGGCGTGACGCGGTCTTCGCAGCCGCCCTGATCCGCTTGCTCGAGGACAGCGGCGACGAGCGGCTGTGGCCGGTGCTGGTGCGGCTGCTCGGGAACGACCCCGCCCCAATCGTTAGGGGAAGCGCGGCCACTTCACTGGGCGCCTATCTGACCTCCGAGACCGGCGCCGCTCTGCTGGCGGCGACCCGCGACGATTACCGGGTCGTCCGGATTCGGGCGGCGGAGTCGCTGGCCGGCTACCCGCAGGAGTTGGTCCCGGCCGAGGAGCGCCGTGGCCTACAGCTGGCGTTCGATGAGTTGCTGGCAGCTCTGCGCAGCCGGCCCGACGACTTCTTCTCCCACTACGGACTGGGCAACCTCCATCTCGGCCGCGGCGAGCTCGCGCAGGCGCTCGCCGCTTTCGAGACGGCCCTCAAGCTCCAACCCGACTTCGTGCCCGGCCTCGTCAACATCGCCATGACCCAGGCACAGCTGGGAGAGGCCGATGCGGCGGAGGCATCGCTGCGTCAGGCGCTCGAGGTCGAGCCTACCAATGCCCCGGCGCACTTCAATCTCGGGCTCCTGCTCCTCGAGCGCGGCGAAGACCGGCAGGCCGAGGAGCACCTGCGGGCAGCACTCGAAACCACACCTCGGTTCCCTGCCGCCGCCTACAACCTCTGCGTGCTGCTGGCCGAAGATCGACTCGACGAGGCGGTCGATTGGTGCCGGCGAGCAGCCGAGTTGCAGCCTGGCGATCCCCGTCACGCCTACACGCTCGCCTTCTTCCAGCATCTCGGCGGAGACTCGCCGGGCGCCGTTCGCACACTGCGCGGACTCATCGACCGTCACCCCGCGTACGGTGACGCCTACGTCCTGCTGGGAACCGTTTACGAGGAAGGAGCGGACACGGCAGCCGCCATCGCTGCTTACAGGCAGGCGCTGGAGAGCGGAGCGCTCGCAGAGCCTGACCGGCGGGTTATCCAGACGAGATTGCTGGCGTTGCAGGGACGGTAACGTGAAGGTCTCGAAGGGACCGCCAACTGCGGAGGCACCTCTTACGTCGAACGTAGGTGAGGATAGAGTCTGGCAGGCTCGCACTTCATCCTGACCCCCGTCGGCTCGGCCGGCGACGTCCATCCCTACATCGGGATCGGGCGTGAACTGCTACGGCGCGGCCACGACGTCACGTTGCTGACGGGCGAGCCGTTTCGAGCTGCGGCCGAACAGGCAGGACTGCGCTACGTCTCCGCTTGGTCGGCGGAGGAATTCGACGCCGCGACCCACCACCCGGACCTCTGGCATCCGATCCGAGGCATGCGCCTGGTCCTGGGCGGCGTGGGCGCCAAGCTGCGCCAGATCTACGCCACGCTCTCCGAGCTATACGAGCCCGGACGGACGACCCTAGTCGGGCACGCTCTCTCGTTCGCGACCCGGACCTTCGAGGAAGCGAGCGGCGCGCCGGCGGCCACGATCCACATCGCGCCCGCCGTGTTTCGCTCCGAGTATCTTTCGCCCGCGATCGGTCCGGGCCGCGACATCTCGAGGGCGCCCCGCTGGTTCAAGCGCGGCCTTTGGTGGCTCGCCGACCGACTGACGATCGACCCCATGATCGCCCCCACCCTCAACGCCTGGCGCGCCGAACTGGACTTGCCCCCGGTCAGCCGCGTGTTCGCTACCTGGCTCCATTCGCCGCAGCGCGCGATCGGAATCTTCCCCGACTGGTTCGGGCCACCGCAGCCCGACTGGCCGCCGCAAGTCCGGCTGACGGGGTTTCCGCTCTTCGACGAGGCCGACGACCTGTCCCTCGATCCGCAGCTCGAAACCTTCCTCGCCGGGGGAGACCCGCCGATCGTTTTCACACCCGGCACGGGCAATCGGCAGGCACCGGCCTTCTTCCGAGCCGCTGTGGGTGCCGCGAGTCTTCTAGGGCATCGCGCGCTGCTGCTCACGCAATTCCCGGAACAGCTACCGGACAGCCTACCCGCGACCGTGAGGCACGTCCCTTACGCGCCGTTCTCGCGCATCCTGACTCGCTGCGCAGCGCTCGTGCATCACGGCGGGGTCGGCACCTGCGCCCAGGGACTCGCCGCCGGAATCCCCCAGCTCACCATGCCGATGGGCTTCGACCAGCCGGATAATGCGATGCGGTTGCACCGCCTGGGAGTCGGTACCTGGGTCACACCACGGAGGTTCACAGCGAAGCGCGTAGCGAGGGCTTTGAGAAGCCTGCTGGAGGACCGGCAGACCGCCAGCGCCTGCCGCAAGTACGCCGAGGCGATCCGCTCGGTTGACGCGGTCGCCCAGACCTGCGACCTGCTCGAAGAGCTC
>JBDHHM010000059.1:0-9944 GCA_039589355.1 Gemmatimonadota bacterium
AACTCCCGTTGTAGCGCCCGTCGGCCCAGCTGCGCGGTGATTCGCGCGCAACGAGCAGATCGTGGAGGGTACTGTCGCCCAAGCTAATCAGTTCCTCATGCAGGCGCGAGTCTTCCATCCCGGCGCCTACACCTTACCGCACTGCTCGCGCTTGAAGCAGGCGACGGCGCCGATGATGCCCGCCGTCCCCTGGAGGCCCGAGGGAACGATGCGGCACGCTTGCTCGGCGACCTGGAAGGCACGGCGCCTTATCTCGGCACGCAGCGGCACGAACAGATGGTCGCCGGCCCGGGTCACGCCGCCGGAGATCACCAGCACCTCCGGGTTGAGGATGTTGATGACGTACGGGTCTCCCTGGACGACCGCCTCGAAGACGGTCTCGGCGGTGACGTTCTGGACGTCGCCGGCCAGCTCGGGCAGGATCGAACCGATACCCGAATCGAGACCCTCGACGGCGCGCGCCGCTATAGCCTGGCCGGACGCGTAGGCTTCCAGGCAGCCGTAGTTGCCACAGTTGCACTTGCGTCCGGTCGAGTCGATGGTCATGTGCCCGATCTCGGCGGCGGCGTCGTTGGTACCGTGGTAGAGCTCGCCGTTCAGCACGATCCCGCCACCGATCCCGGTGCCCAGCGTGACACCGACCAGCGTGTCGACCCCGCGCCCGGCGCCCATCCACCATTCGCCGTAGGTGGCCGCGTTCGCATCGTTGTCGAGCGTAGCCGGCAGCCCAACCGCGTTCTGGACCAGGTCGCGCAGCGGGAAGTTGCGCCAGCCGAGGTTGGGCGTGCTGATCACCGTACCGGTCTTGCGGTCCAACGGCCCCGGTGAACCGATGCCGACCCCGGCGAACGTCTCGCGACCGACGCCCTTCTCGTCCGTCACCTCGCGCATCGACTCCTCGATCATCCGGACAACTCGATCGACGATGAACTTGGCGCCGCGTAAGACCTCGGTTCGCTCGCTGCGCACGGCGAGTGGCAGCCCACCCTCGAACGGCACCACCCCTACGTTCAGGTTGGTGCCGCCGATGTCCACTCCGACGATCCAATCACCTTCCGGCACTTTTGACATCACTTTGAGGCCCCCGCTTCTCTTAGCTGCTCACGGGCCGTCTGGACGACGGCCTCGACAGGAATGAGCTCTAGACACTCCTCGTGTGCCTCCGGCAGGAAGGTGCCGCGGCCCCGACGCGGGCATCGGCTCTTCCCGCACGGTGCACACGGCAAATCAGACTGCCAGAGCACCCGCGCGCGCGGATTCAGCGGGCCCGTGCGCCCCGGGTCGCCCGCTCCGAAGATCGCGATGATAGATGCACCCACCGCCGCCGCCAGATGCATGGGACCGCCATCGTTGGTGATTACTAGGTCGCACTCGCTGAACCCGGCGGCAAGCACGCCGAGACTGGTCCGTCCACCGAGGTCGATCCCCCGTACCCCGGCGCCCGCCGCCACCCGGGCCGCCAGCACCTCTTCCTTCGGGCCGCCGAACACGACCACCGTGCCGACCTCCTGCCCCAGAATACCGGCCAGCGCCGTGAACTTGCCCTCGGGCCAGCGACTCGCCGGAGCGTTGGAGCCCGGAAAGATCCCCACGGCCGGCCGCTCGAAGCGGCCCGCCACGAGCTGGCGAAACTGGTCGAGCGCTCGCTCGCGCACCGGTAGCCGCGGCGGCGGCGCCCCGCCCTTCCACTCCGGGTCGACCAGCCGCATGTAAGAGCTCACCCGGTGCTCGCCTGGAACCTCTGGGCGAACCGAGCGGTCGTTCAGCAGCAGGCCTCGGATCCCGCTGGGCGTCCCCCTCCGCATCGGTATGCCCGCCATGCAGGCGACGGCTGCGGTGGAAAACGACGGTGTGAACAGGTAAGACGCCTCGTAGCCCACATCGCGGATCCGCGCCGCCTCCCTCCAGACCGCCCGGGTCCGCCGGAACGCCATGACATCCACCGGAAGAGCGGCGGTCTCGAGAAGCGGCGCCCAAGCCGAGGGACACCAGACGTCGACATCGGTCTCCGGATAGCGCTCGGCCAGACGTTGCAGCGCCGGGATGGCCATTACCACATCGCCCAGACGGTCCGGGGCGCGAGCGTAGATCGGTCCACCGCGCGTCCGGCTCACCCCTCACCCACCTGAAGCAGCGCGAGGAAGGCCTCTCTCGGCACTTCGACCCGGCCAACGCGCTTCATGCGCTTCTTACCTTCCTTCTGCTTTTCCAAGAGCTTCCGCTTGCGCGTGACGTCCCCGCCGTAGCACTTGGCCGTCACGTTCTTCCGCAGCGGCCGAACGGTCTCACGCGCGATCACGCGGCTGCCGACAGCCGCCTGAATCGCCACGGCAAAAAGCTGCCGCGGGATCAACTCCCTCAGACGCTGCACGAGCCCACGTCCGTAGAAGTAGGCCTTGTCCTTGTGCACGATTATGCTGAGGGCGTCGACAGGCTCGCCGTTCAGCATGACGTCTACGCGCACCAGCTCACCGGCTCGATGGCCCACGAGATCATAATCGAGTCCGCCGGTGCCGCGGCTCAGGGTCTTCAGTTTCTCGTAGAAGTCGAGGACCATCTCGGCGAGCGGGAGGTCGTAAGTCACCTCCACTCGCTGGCCGTCGATGTAGTGCAAGTGGCCGAACTCGCCGCGCCGGTCATGACAGAGCTTCTGCACGCCCCCGATGTACTCTGCAGGGCACAGGATGCGCACCCGCACGTACGGCTCCTCGATGCGGTCGGTCTCGGCCGGCGACGGCATCTTCGCCGGGTTCTCTACCGCCACGATCGAACCGTCGCGCAGGCCGACCCTGTACTCCACGTTCGGCACTGTGCTGACAAGATCGAGGTCGAACTCGCGCTCCAGCCGCTCCCGCACGATCTCCATATGCAGAAGTCCCAAGAAACCACAACGGAAGCCGAACCCCAGCGCCTCACTCGTCTCGAACTCGTACTGGATCGACGCGTCGTTGAGGCTCAACTTCTCCAGCGCGCCTCGCACCCGCTCGTACTGGTCCGAATCCGCCGGATAGAGGCCGGCGAAGACCATCGGCTTCACTTCACGGTAACCGGGCAACAACTCGGCGGCGCGCCGCTTCGCATCCAGCACCGTGTCCCCCACCTTTGTGTCGGCGATCGATTTGATCTGCGCAGTGATATACCCGACTTCACCCGCCGCGAGCTCAGAGGTCGGGACCGCGCCAAGCTGCAGGTAGCCCACCTGACCGACCTCGTAGACTGCGCCGTTCGAGCCAAAGGCGATGCGCGTTCCACACCGTACACGGCCGTCGACCACCCGCACCAGCGGAACGGCGCCCTGGTAGTTGTCGTATTGAGAATCGAAGATTAGCGCCCGCAGCGGTGCCTCGGCATCGCCACCCGGCGGCGGCACGCGCCGCACCACCGTCTCCAGAACCGCTTCTACGCCCGTCCCTTCCTTGGCGCTGGCGAGCAGGACCTCCTCGATCTCACAGCCCAACAGCTCGGCCAGCTCGGCGCGCCGGCGCTCCGGCTCCGCCGCCGGCAGGTCGATCTTGTTGATCACCGGCACGATCGTCAGCCCGGCCTCCATGGCCAGAAACAGATTCGACAGCGTCTGCGCCTCGATACCCTGGCTCGCATCCACCACCAGGATCGCGCCCTCACACGCCGTCAGGCTTCGGCTCACCTCGTAGGTGAAATCGACGTGCCCCGGCGTATCGATCAGGTTGAGCTCGTACTCCTCGCCGTCGGATGCCCGGTAGCTCAGCCGGATGGCGTGCGCCTTGATCGTTATCCCGCGCTCCCGCTCGAGGTCCATCGAGTCCAAGACCTGCTCGCGCATCCGCCGGGGATCGACGGCGCCGGTCAGCTCGAGGAGCCGGTCGGCCAACGTCGACTTCCCGTGATCTATGTGAGCGATAATACAGAAATTTCGTATCCGCGCCGTGTCCACCCGCTATGTCTCCCCCCTCGCCGCCATTGGTTGCAGGTCTTCAATATAGACGGCCGGGGCTGCCTGTGGCAGTACACGAAGGGCCCGAAACTTTGCCCCCTTCCTTGGTGTAGGCTATTCTGGCGGGGTAAACATCGCCGCCACCGGGCTCCGGATCCCCCCCGGAGCGCGCGCTCGAAGCCGCCGGGCCGCCGGTCGGCAACCTGCCTCGGCGTTCGCCCTCTCCCCAAGCAAAACGGAGGAAATCCGGTGCATTCTATCGTCAGACACTTAAGAGCGCGCCTGCGCCCCACCCTGGCCCTCAGCGCCGGCATAGCGCTGTTGGCTCTGGCCGCCTGCCAGTTGCCGGAGGCGCCGGAATGGGACGTCGGGATCGTCGCTCCGTTCAGCTCCGATCCTATCGGGATCGCCGATTTTCTGCCGGGGCTGGTTCAGATCGACAGCTCCAGCACTCCGTGGGTCTTCACCATCGACCGGCAGGAAAGCAGCATCGTTTTCAGCTACAACGACATGTGCGCCCTGTGGGTGTGCGCTGGCGGCATCAGTCTGCCGGTTCCGGAGTTCTCGTACACCGACTCTCTGCAAGTGCTCTTCTCCGACGCGTCCTTGGTTTCCGTCGAGGGAATCAGCGGCACGCTGTCCCTGCAGGTCATCAACGACCTGGGCTTCGAGCCTCTGAGGTCCGATGCCACCTCCGACGGGTACATCTCCCTTGCGGTGCGTGACCTGGGTAGCGGAACGACGATCGACAGCCTGCTGATCAGCGCTGCGGACACGACGATCGGATCGGCGTATGACATCACGCTCAACTTCTCCGCTGCGGACCTGGTGGATGGTTTCGTGGTCTTCTTCCACCTGTTCTCACCGGACGATGGCCTGCCGATCACGATCAATCCGGCATCGGCATCCCTCGACCTCACTGCTTCGCTAGACGGGATCGAGGTCGCAGCCGCCACTGTAATCGTAGACAACATGTCGATGGACACGAGTTTCGTGGCCGACATCGACCAGGACACGCGGGACGAGATCATGGACCGCGTAATCAGCGGGGCGTACGAGCTCATGCTGGTGCATGACCTCGAGTTGGACGGCAGCCTGGCGCTCTCGATCGCCGGGTCGAAGGCCGATCTCTTCTCAGGTAACCCGCTGACGGAGGTGCCGCTCACCAACCTCGTCTTCACCTCGGATGTCGCGCAGGCCGGCGAGCTAACCGCGCAGGAGCTAGAGCTCATCGCCGGTTTCCCGGCTATCTACATCGGGTATAGCGGCGTCGCCTCGGGCAGCGGGCCAGGTAACCAGAGTCGCTTCGCGCCCGACCAGACTCTGCAGGCGCAGCTGAAGCTCACCGCTCAAATTAGAATCGGCGAGTTAGCAGGAGGATGATCATGAAAGGCAATCGGATTGCAACGATCGCTCTCGCGCTGCTGCTCGTCTGTGTGTGTGACGCAGGCGCCCAGCTGGCGACCCCCAGCGCCCGCAGCTTCGCCCTGGCCAACTCGTTCATGGCCCGGGCCCGCGGGTACGAGTCACCTTTCTGGAACCCGGCCAACCTGGGTTTGCCGGACCGGCCGGGCTGGTCGGTGGGGCTGGTGGGTGCGAGTGCTTACCTGAACAACAACTCGCTGAGCTACGGCCAGATTACCGACCTCTACGGCGAGTACATCGACAACGAGACCAAGTCGGAGCTGCTAGCCTCTATTCGCGAGGACGACCCGACCAAGATGATGACGCTCAGCGTCGACGCGAGCGCCAGCGTACTGGGGTTCTCGATCTGGCGCTTCGCCTTCGGCGCCGGCAGCATGGGAGCCGGGAGTATGGAGGTGTCGCCGGACGCGGCGGAGCTGGTCCTCTTCGGTAACGTCGGCGAAGACGGCAGCGGCGGGGACTTCGTTCTGGACGGTTCGAACGGTCAGGGCTGGGCGATCAGCGGCGGTTACGTATCCTACGCCCAACCCTTCACGATACCGGCACTCGACTATCTCGGTCTGAAGTTCTCGGTCGGCGCCACCGTCAAGTATGGCGTCGCACACGGGCTCGTCCATCTGCAGGACACCGGCACGAGCGTCACGAACGACCCGCTCATGGTCAGCGTGGACGCCGAAGTGCTGAAGTCGACCGACGCGGACGCCGGTAGGCTCTGGGCGGCTGACCTCGGTTTGGCGGTGGATTGGGACGGGTTGCTGGTCGCGGGCATCTCGCTGACCAACGCGTTCTCGAGCATCACCTGGCAAGAGGAAGATTTTGAGCTCATGCAGGTCATGGCGCTAGCCGACTTCGACAGCACGACCTCGAGTGACACGACGCTGGCGTTCAGCGAGCTGCCGGCCGAGAAACAGGAAGAGATCATTGCGTTTCTAGAGGAGAGGACCGTGCCCAAGAAGTTGCGGCTCGGTGTGGTCTTCGAGGCCATCCCCGCACTCACCGTATCCGCCGACTACGTCGAGCTTATCGGAGGCACGCTGCGCTCCCGCTGGGAGCGCTCGCTGTCGGCCGGCGGTGAGCTGCGCCTGCTGAGCGCGATACCGCTACGCGTCGGCCTGGCCACCGACTTCTCACACTTCGCCTACACCGGCGGCCTAGGGATCTACATGGGTCCCGTCCACCTCGACATGTCGATCGGACGCTGGGGCGTCGTGGGCGGTGACGGTGTAGTCGCTGCCGTCTCGTTCAGCATCTGGCCCGGCACGGGCTACTAGAACATCCTGCAACCGGGTACCCCGGGGCCTGCGGCGCTGAAGCGCCGCAGGCCCTTCCGTTTGCTCCCCCGAGCCCGCGTTGCCGGGTTAAGAGAGAAAGGCCGGGAACGGCCTTTTGAGAGGCGATGGGCTTACGTTATCGCTCACCCTGGGCCTCTGGCCACGCGGTTGAGGGAGTGAGTGTCAGAGTAGCCGGGCTTGAGGGCCGGAGTCGGGCTCGGCGAACCCAGACAACGCATCCGAGAAGGCATCGACCAGGGTCTCGGGCGCCCGTTGCTTCTTTCCCCGGAACATACCGGCCAGCATGATGGCGTTGGCCGCCGCCTGGCCGCGGAAGTGGTTGTTGGTGACCACGTAGACATCTTCGACCATGCCGCCTTTTGCAAGCTCGCGGATACGCTCGACCCACGGCTCCAGCTCATCGCGGCCGTAGAGGTAGTCGTAGCGCGCGTCGCGGCCCGCGCCCTCGCGGAACCAGTCGTCGTAGTTGCGGCCGTGCAGGCGCACGTATCCCACGCAGCCGCTCGCCTCGGCGGATGGGCCGATCGAGCGGTGGAACAGCGGCTGGTCGATGTTGACGAACCCGACCCCGCGCTCACCCAGCCAGCGATAGAACGTCGGTTTGTTCCACGAGGCGTGACGGACCTCGACGACGCACGGGTAATCGGAGAAGGTCGATGTGACATCATCGAGCCAGTCCAGGGACTCGTCTCCGGCCTTGAAAGACCAGGGGAACTGGATGAGCAGACCGCCTAGGCGCCCGCGGTCGACAAGCGGATCGAGGCCGGCGCGTACCGCGGCTACCTCGTCCGCCGAGGGGGCCGAGTCGCGCTCGTGTGTGAAGCGTTGCCACAGTTTAGCCGTGAACTTGAAGTCGGGATTCTCGGCGACGCGACGGGCCCAGCGCGGCGTGACTTCGGGCCGTGGGGGCCTATAGAAAGTGGAGTTTACCTCGATTGTGTCGAAATATCGCGCCAGGAAGGCGAGTGGATCGAATCCCTTGGGCGGATCCTCGGGATAGACCACCCCCTGCCAGTCTTTATAGCTCCAGCCTGCGGGTCCAAACCGGATCACTGCTCACCCTCGACGATGCGACGCCGTGCCTCGGGATCCCAGGTGGGAGGATCGTCCGCGTTCGCGATCGCCAGCGCCACCTCGTAGACCAGTCTGGCGATGCGCGAGGCTTTCTCGAACTTGATCTTACCCGCTTCGTCCGACGGCATGTGGTAGTCCGCGTGCACACCGTTGAAGAAGAAGACCGCCGGAATGCCCTTGCGGGCGAAGTTGAAGTGATCGGAGCGGAAGAAGAATCCGTCGGCCGGCCACTGGTCATCGACCGTCGCCAGCCCCAACTCCGGGTGTGCCATCGCCACGCTGTCGACCAGCGCACCCAGCGACGAATAGGGCTTGCCGATCACCGCGATCGTATCCTCCCAGTTCCGACCGATCATGTCGATGTTCACGTTCGCCACGATCCGCTCCAGCGGGATGGGAGGATGCTCTACGAACCAAGCCGAGCCCAACAGTCCCCGCTCCTCCCCGCTGACAGCGAGGAACGCCACCGACCGCCTCGGCCGTGCGTCCTTCAGCTCCGCCATCGCCTCCGCCACCTCCAGGATCGTCGCGGTCCCCGACGCGTTGTCGTCCGCGCCGTTATAGATCGAGTCGCCATCGACCGGGAAGCCGGCACCGAGACCATCCATGTGAGCGCTGATGAGCACGTACTCGTTGCGGAGCCGCCGATCGCTGCCACGCAGTATCCCCAGCACGTTGGGAGCCGAGAGCGTCTCGACCGTCAGTTCTGCGGCCAGGCGCAGCTGCCCACCGGTCGCCACGCCGCCCTCGTCCGCGTCGGCGGGTGGCTCATCGAGGCCAACCTGCTCCATCGCAGCGGTCAGCGCCTCTTCCGAGACTATGGCCGCGGGCACACTCACCTCGATGTCGCCCAATTCGTACGCGGTCTCTCCTTCGCTGAGCCAGTGTTGAACCTGTGGCCCCTGTCCTTCCGGTGGCGTAACCAGCAAGAGGCCGATCGCGCCTGCAGTGCTCGCCGCCCGCTGCCATTCACGCGGCATCATGCTGGGACTCAGCCGGGCGACCCAGATCGTCGGCTCGCCGTCCTCGGCCGGTCCGTCCGGGCTGGCGGTCCCGACGAAGCGCAGTCTTCCCTCCACCGAGCCCGCCGCCCAAGGCAACCCCCAGAAGTCGGTCCGATTACGTAGCGCCGCCCGGCGACTGCCACGCTGCAGTGCCAGCGACCAGCCGTCACCCATATCGCTCATGACCAGCTGGTAGCGCTGGGTATAGCCGCTCTTGGAGGGGTCGAGGCCCATACGGCGGAACTCTGACTCTATGTAGCTGGCGGCGATGTCCAGACCCTCGCTGGGCGTGCCGCGTCCCCGGAGCCGGTCGGCGGCGAGGAAAGCGATCCGGGCTCGCATGTCCCCCGGTGTGATGCCGTTGTCGGCGACCGGAGTGCCCGGTGCGCCGCGGCAGCCCACGCCGACCGTCGCCGCCAGAATCGCCCACGCCAGTACTCTAGGCTTCCGAGGACCTCAACGATCGAGTGGTAATCTCCAGTCGTCAAGGTCAGCAACGATGTGAGCAGCGGTTGGTGCTCACCCCCCATTGCGGGCGTCGGGGCGGGTCGTCGAGCGGAGCTGGTGTTAGCGAGCCTGCGCTCACGGGTAACCGTGAGCGCAGGGGAGGCCGGAGCGAGACGACCCGCCCCGACGCCCGTCCCGGATGCCAAGCTATCGTATCCTTTCAGGCGTGCAGCGCAGGATCGGGGTTCAATGATCACTAGATGCCGGATATTGGATATTGCTCTGCCAAACCGATTATGTTTCTTGTCAGACTTTGTCTGACAATCGCGATGATACATGATAGACGATAAGCGGAATAGGGCCCATCTCCTCGACCCGGCGGAACTCGATGCGCTGGGCGGCCTCGAGCTCGTGGCACGGGCCGTGGTAACCGGTTTCATCTCGGGCCTGCACAGCTCACCCAGCCGCGGTTTCTCGGTTGAGTTCGCCGAGCACCGCGCCTACCGGCCCGGTGACGACCTGCGTTTCGTCGACTGGAACAGCTCGATGGACTGGCGCAGCCGCGAAGCCGGGCTACTTACAAAGCTCGAGTACGCGAAGCGCCTGGCGGCCAGCCTCACGCTGTTACTGATACGGCAGGGCGACCTGGCCGGTGTCATCTGTTTCGCCGAGCGGGTGCTCGGCCGAACGCCGGCCCGCGGCACGCTCGCCCATTGGACGGAGCTGGTGCGCCAGCTTGCCTATCAGTCGCCGGGAGGACAAACGGCGGCAGAGGGCGCACTGGAGGAG
>JBDHHM010000060.1:0-357 GCA_039589355.1 Gemmatimonadota bacterium
GATGCGATCCCAGGGCAAGCGGAAGTGGCGGCCGCCGCGCTCGAAGACGTGGAGCGCCTGATCGGTGACAACCTGCAGCGCCATTCCCTTGAAGCGCTCCATCTCGACGAGGCCGGAGAGAGCCACCGGCGTCGCGAAGACGACGCGCTCGCCCTCCAGTGCGTCGCGGTCGGCCTGCGCCAGGTGCTCGAGATCGGCACGAGTCCGCAGCTCCGCAGCCAGCGTGGCGAGGCCGTCATGGTCCCCGCGCAACGCCATGGCCACCTGAGTGCCCACGACCAGCAGTATCGAGCCCCTCAACGCGACGCCCAGCAGCGTCGAGTAGGGGACCTGGTGCTGATTGACGTAGAGCCCTTC
>JBDHHM010000060.1:376-9322 GCA_039589355.1 Gemmatimonadota bacterium
GAGTAGGGGACCTGGTGCTGATTGACGTAGAGCCCTTCCGGGGCCGCCAACACCCTGGCGCCTCGCTCCGCACCCACGCCTTCGATCACAACGTCGAAGTTGCCCTCGTAGCTCATCGATCCCCGCCATTCCCAGCCGCACCGGCGGACGCACCCTCCATCCCGGCGAGCGACAGAATGCAACTCAGGACCGCATCCGTGTCACTGAAGTCCTCGAACACGGCGTCTGCCCCGCTCTCTAACAGCTCCTCGACTTCGTGCCTGCCGGTGGCCACCGCGACCGCGTAGGCGTCCACCGCCCGAGCGCAGGCGACGTCCTCGGGCGTGTCCCCGAGGACGACCGTCGCCGGCTCTTCACCGCCTGAATCCCGACTCCGGCTGAGCGCCGCACGCGCTACCCCCGCCCGGTCCTCCGAGTCGGACCCGAAGCCACCGACGCCAAAGGTCGACCCCAGGCCGGCGGCCGCGAGTTTCAGCCGGGCACCCTCCTCGATATTCCCCGTGAGCAGTCCTACCGCCACGCCGGGGTGGCCATCGAGCGCCGCGAGCAGCTCGGTAATGCCCGGGAGCAGAGTGATGCGGCCTTCACGCTGGCGCTCCTCGAGCTCGCGCTCGAGGACCTGGAGATAGACCGGCCAGACCTCGGGCATGCGCCTGCGGACCTCACCCGCCTCGAGCCCGGCCGCCATCATCAGCTCGACGACGATCCGCGGGTCGGTCTTCCCGTGGAAGATGTAGCTGTCGATGGGACCGCTCGTCCCGTACACGTCTTCGAGGGCGGCGCGTATGGCCACACGGCCCGCACCGTCCGTGTACAGGAGAGTGCCATCGATATCGAAGAATACCCGGACCCGGATCGGGGTCGCGGCCTTTTCCAACAACTTCCTCCTTACCGGCTTAGCCTGAAGTACCCTAAACTCCTAAATGTGGTCCCGACCAAGGAGGATCGCCAGTCAGGAGGGCGTCACCGACCGCTCGATCGCCCGGGCCAGCGCCCACTCGGCGCAGGTACCGACCCGCAGAAGCTCCGCCGCAGGCATCTCCACCGGCTCCGGCGTCGTGGAGCAAGCGAAGACCAGGTCACCGTCGAACTGGGTATTCGCCGGTGCGATGCGGCGGACGATTGCGTTCATCGCCTGCCCGGCCAGCGCCGCCAGATCGGTGCGGCTCAGCGGGTAGTCCGTCGCCACTATTGCCAGGGTCGTGTTCGTCCCCGGCTGGGGAGCGGTCCGGGGTGGAATCCCGTGCTCTCGCAGGTAGGCCGCGGTATCCACGAACGCCCCAGCCTCGTCACGGGCGCCGGCGATTATCTCTCCGCGGCCGTCCAGAACGTCGCCGTAGGCGTTGACCACGACCAGCGCCGCCACCTTGTGGCCGCCAAGCCCGACGGCCCAGCTCCCCAGGCCGCCGGGCACGGCCCCCGACCGACCGAAGAGCTTCCCCACAGTGGCCCCGCACCCGACTCCCACGCGGCCTTCCGCCACCGATTCCGCGGCCGCCGCCTCACACGCCGCGCGCCCCATCTCCGGACCCGGGCGCCGGTCGACCCGGCCCACCCCGAGATCGAAGATCACCGCGCTCGGCACTATGGGTACACGAGCCACATCCGTCTCCAAGCCCCGGCCATGCTCCTCCAGCCAGCTCATCACCCCGTCGGCGGCGGCAAGCCCGAAAGCCGAACCGCCAGTCAGCAGCAGCCCATCCACCTGCGGCGCCAGATGATTCGGTGACAACGCGCCGAACTGACGGGTACCGGCCGCCAGTCCGCGGACGTCGACCGCCGCCCGGAACGGACCGAGCACGACGGTGCAGCCCGTCTCCGCGTCATCATCCTGGGCGTGGCCGACTGTTATGCCGGGAACGGCCGTGAGGGTCGGGTTGGGAAGGAGCGGGGGAGACATTGCGTCGGTTGTCGGTTGTCGGTGGGTCGGTAGTCCGTGAACAGTGAACAGCCTCAGGGGCGACTGACCACTGACTACCGACTACCCACCACCTTCTGCCCTCTTTTCCAACTCTTCGCGTCCGCTGGCCATCATGTCCGGGCTGTAGATGAAGACCTTGTTGCGCCCGGCCGCTTTCGCCTTGTACAGCGCCACGTCTGCCCGATCGATCATATCCTCCAGCGCCATCACGTCCGAGTCCGGGAAGCCGGCGACGCCGCCGCTAATCGAAAGCCGCAGCGTGCCACCGCGCAGATCGAATTCGCGGCGACTGACTCCGTTACGGATTCGCTCGGCCAGCTGGTGGGTCCCCTGGGCGCTCGTCTCCGGCAGGACCAGCAGGAACTCGTCGCCGCCGTAGCGGCCCACGAAGTCGGCCGTACGTAGCGAGCGTCGCAGGACCTCGCCGATCGAGCGGAGCGCCGCGTCGCCGGTCGTGTGGCCGTGCGTGTCGTTGAGGCGCTTGAAGTCGTCGATGTCGAACATGACGACGCCGAGCAGGCGTTCGTAGCGCACGGCGCGCTCCAATTCGTTTTCGAGCCGCTCCATAAGATAGCGACGCGAGAGACAGCCGGTAAGCTCGTCGGTCTTCGCCAGGATCTCGAGCTGCTCTTGGTGCGAGAGGACGCTCTCGAACATGGCCGCGCGGTTGAGCGCCCGCACAGCGCCCTGGGCGATCGCCGACGTGAGGCGAACCGACTCCTCATCCAGCACCGGTTCGTCGGGGCTCGAGCGCAGGAAGAAGACTCCGTGCTGGCCCTTGTCGAACGAGAAGGGTATGGCGACGATCGACTGGACGTCGACCTCGATGTTCTCCGTCTCCCAAAGCGGCCGAATCTGCTCGAACAGCGCCGATCCCCGCAGGTTCTTCACCAGCACGGGCGCGCCGGTCTCTACGGCCTGCCGGATCTCGGGGTAGCGGGTGAGGTCGATGGACAGGGCGCTGATGCTCGGGTCGTCGTGCGCCGCGACGACCGTGCCCCGTTCGCCACCCTCCTGGATCATGATCATCGAGCAGCGCCGGATCTGGAACAGCCGCGAGACGCGGCGGACCAACATGTCGAAGATCTCCTCGGACGACAGGCTCGCCGTCACATCGCGGACGATCTCGAGGACGATGCCACTGGTGTCTGCCTCGCGCCGTGCCTCGCGGATCAGGCGACCACGCGTGACGTGGGCGGCGATCCGGGCCAGCATTTCGCCGATCTCGAACGGCTTGCGGATGTAGTCGGTAGAGCCCGCCCGGATGGCGGCGGCGGCGTCTTCGCCCTGCGCCTGCGACGAGGTGAGCAGCAACGGGACGTCACGCGACCCGACGCGGTGGCGCACGTGGCGGACGATTTCTATCGGCGCCATCTCGCGAATCGACTCGTCGATTACCACGAGGTCGGGGTTCTGGCTGGCGATGTAGCTGATGAGAGTGGTGCCGTCTCCGACACTGCGGACCTTGTAGCCGTCCCCGGCGAGGGCATCGTCAAGCCCGGCCAGCGACTGCGTGCCGTCATGACCAACCAGTATGTAGCCCTTATCGCTCATGCCGCTCCGGCCGTTTCGGTTCCATACTCGTTAACCCACTTACCCCAACTCACCGGGTCCACGTTCCCACCCGAGATGACCGCCACGGTCGCCTTCGCCGGGCCCGGGAGCTTCCCGGCCAACAGGGCCGCCACCGTCGCCGCGCCGCTCGGCTCGACCAGCAGGCGGAACTCGTCCGCGCACCAGGCGAGGCCCTGGAGGATGTCATCGTCGTCGACGAGCAGCACCTCCTCGACCAGCGCGCGGGCGTGCTCGAACGTGAGGTCGCCGGGCCGCACCGGCTTGAGGCCGTCCGCCACGCTGGTTGCCGACTCGAGCTCCACCGCTTTGCCCGCGACCAACGACGCGTGCATCGAGGCGGCACCCCGCGGCTCCACTCCAAACACCTCCACGTCCGGTGCCAGCGCACGCACCGCTGCTGCGACTCCGGCGAGCAGGCCGCCGCCGCCCACGGGGACGAGGACCCGCTCCACCGCCGGCCATTCCTCCACGATCTCGAGCCCGACCGTCGCCTGGCCGGCGATGATCTGGCGGTGATCGAACGGCGGCACGATCGCCAGGTCACGCTCGGCGGCGATCTTCTCGGCCCGCCGCTGGCGCTCCACCGACGTTGTCCCCTCTTCCACGATCTCGGCGCCGAGCCGGCGGATACCGTCTACCTTCACCTGCGGCGCATCGACCGGCACCACGACCACCGCCGGCAGACCCAGCTCCCCGGCGGCCAGCGCCACGGCCCGGCCGTGGTTGCCCGACGAGTAGGTGATCACGCCGCGTGAGCGCGCCTCCTGGGACAGTTGGGCGACAAAGTTATAGGCGCCACGCAGCTTGAAGGCGCCTCCGCGCTGTAGGTTCTCACACTTGAGCCGTAGCCGCCCCTCGCCGACCGGAGAGCTCCGGCGCTCCGGCAGGAGCGGCGTTCGCCGTGCCACATCGACGATCCGCTCGGCGGCAGCACGGATCTCTTCCAGACTGACGAGCTCCGGCATCTCTACAGGCTCCGGGGCACACTCGTGTGCAATAGGGTATACGTCCGGCGGGGGGGAGTGGAGGTTCTCCAATGTCGGCCCGACGAGCCGATTAGTCAACGGCCGCGCTGCGAATCCCGCCGGATCCGGGCGGGTTCCCCTCAGTCTACTCGGCCGCGGCCAGCTCCGCTTCCAGCTTCTCCGAGACCACCCGGGTGACGTCCACCAGCTGATCCCCGGCGTCCAGGTTGACCAGCCGGACCCCCTGGGCGTTGCGGCCCGTCTCGCGTATCTCCTTGACACGCTGGCGGTTAACGATCCCGTTGCGGGTCACGAGCACCAGCTCGTCACCGTCCCTGACCTCCTTGATCGAGACGACCTTGCCCGTCTTCGGGGAGAGGCGGATGTTGATCACGCCTTTGCCGCCGCGCCGCTGTAACCGGTACTGGGCGATCTGGGTGCGCTTGCCCATCCCCTTCTCCGTGACTACCAGCAGCGCCGCTTCCCCACTGACCACAACCAGACCGACGACCCGGTCGCCGCGACCGAGGACGATGCCCTTCACGCCGCGCGCGACTCTGCCCATCTCGCGAACCTGGCCCTCCTCGAAGCGGATCGCCTTCCCGTTTCGCGTCGCCAACACGACCTCATCGTCCGATCGGGTCAGCCGCACGTCCATCAGCTCGTCGCCTTCGACCACGCTGATCGCGTTTATCCCGCTCGATCGCACGTTCGCGTAAGCGGCCAGCGACGTCTTCTTCACCATCCCCTTGCGGGTGGCGAACAGCAGGTACCTGTCCTCTCTGAACTCGCGCACCGGGACCATCGCCGTGATCTTATCGTCCGTGTTCACACGGATCAGGTTGACGATGGGGCGCCCGCGTGCCGTGCGGCCCGTCTGCGGGACCCGGTGGACCTTGAGCCAGTGGACCCGGCCCCGGGCGGTGAAGAACAGGATGTAGTCGTGGGTCGAGGCGACGAACAGGCGCTCGACCCAATCCTCCTGTTTCGTCGCCATGCCCGCCACCCCGCGGCCGCCGCGCCGCTGCTGCCGGTACGTGTCGACCGGCATGCGCTTGATGTACCCCTCATGCGAGACGGTGACCACCATCTCCTCTTCGGGGATCAGATCCTCGATCGAGAAGTCCTCGATCTCGCCGGCGATCTCAGTGCGACGATCGTCACCGTACTTCTTCGCCAGCTCGTCCAGCTCGCGCTTGATGATCGTCATCCGCCGCCGCTTCGAGGCGAGGATCGCTTTCAGACCCGTGATCTGGGCACGGACCTCCTTCAGCTCGGCCTTCAGCTTCTCGACCTCGAGGCCGGTCAGCCGCGCCAGCCGCATGTTGAGGATCGCTTCCGCCTGCCGCTGCGTCAGCTTGTAGCGGCTGCGCAGTTTCTTCGACGCCTGCTCCGGGTCCTTCGCCTTCTTGATGATCTCGACGATCGCATCGATGTTGTCGACCGCCTTCTTGAGGCCGACGAGGATGTGCTCGCGGTCCTCCGCTACCTTCAGATCGTGCTTGCTGCGCCGCACCACGACCTCGTGACGGTGATCCACGAAGTGCTGGATGATCTCGCGCAGGTTCATGATCTTCGGCACGCCCCCGACCAGCGCCAGCATGATCGCGCCGAAGGTCGACTGCATCTGCGTGTGCTTGTACATCTGGTTCAGCACGATCTGCGAGATCGCATCGCGCTTCAGCTCCACCACGATGCGCATACCGTCCCGGTCGCTCTCGTCCCGCAGGTCGCTGATCCCGTCCACCCTGCGCTCACGCGCCAGCTCGGCGATCTGCTCGATCAGGCGCGTCTTGTTGACCATGAAGGGGATCTCGGTGATGATGATCTGCTCTCCGCGACCGACCTCCTCGACCTCCGCACGCGCCCGCATCACGATCCGGCCACGACCCGTCTTGTAGGCATCGTCGATCCCCTTCCTCCCGTGCACTAATCCTGCCGTGGGGAAGTCGGGTCCCTCAACGTGCTTCATCAGGTCGGTGACCTTCGCCTTCGGGTTGTCGATCAGGTGCTTCGCCGCCGCCACCACCTCGCGCAGGTTGTGCGGCGGTACGTTCGTCGCCATGCCGACGGCGATGCCGGACGAACCGTTGACCAGCAGGTTCGGGAACTTCGCAGGCAGGACCGTCGGTTCCTCGAGCCGGTCGTCGAAGTTCGGTGTGAAAAGGACGGTCGTCTTCTCGATGTCCTCCAGCATCTCGACGGCCACTGGGCCCAGCCGCGCCTCCGTGTACCGGTACGCCGCCGCGCTGTCACCGTCGATCGAGCCGAAGTTGCCCTGGCCGTTCACCAGCGGATAACGCATCGAGAAATCCTGGACCATCCGCACCAGCGCGTCGTACACCGCCATGTCACCGTGCGGGTGGTACTTGCCCAGGACTTCACCCACGACCGCCGCGCTCTTCTTGTGCGGCCGGTTCGGCGCCAGCCCCACCTCGTGCATCGCGTACAGGATCCGCCGGTGCACCGGCTTCAACCCGTCACGTACGTCCGGAAGCGCTCGCTGCACGATTACGCTCATCGAATAGTCGATGAACGACTCGCGCATCTCGTCCTCGAGAAAGCGCGGTAGGACCTTTTCCTCGTTGTTCTTCTCCGCCATCAACTACCTCGCCGGGCTACCCATCGACGGACGAAGGACGCCCACGTTTACACTTCACCCACCCGGGTCGCGCGCGGCGGACCGCACGCGGCAAGTGTGTTTTATGTTACGATCCGTGGCTTTCACGGGGTTCTTTGCGACGCCCGTAATTTATCAATTTTCGGGGTCTCCCTCTACCCCGTGAGCGGGCCTCAGAAGCCGCTAAAACACTAGGGGTTTTGCCCACTCCGGGGCGCCGACGGCCGCCGGACGATCCGGCGGATCTGGCGGGTTCTGAGGGCGTGGACGGGACCGGAGCGCTGGGGCGAGTCGGACGTCTCCGACCCCTCTCAGGCGGTGCAGCGGTAGTCTTCCGGTTCTCTGAATCCGGCCCGGTCGAGCTGCTCGCGAATGAGCTCCCGGGCGCCGGCGGCTCCCACGGCCACGAGTAGATAAGTGTCGCGGTGGAGGGTCACATCGCGTGCGTTCCACACCGGGGCGCCGTAGATCTCCTGGCCGATCTTGCGGGGATCGATGTCGAGGAAGCCACGGATTTTGACGCCCTCGTCGATGAGGGCGCGTGCGAAGTCCTTCCCCACGCGACCGGCGCCCCAGATGTTCACGGCATCGTGTCCCTGGAGACAGCTCTCGCGCAGGTAGTGGATCTTGCAGCCCCGGAAGGCCTCGGGCGCGTAGCGTGGATCGGCGCGCGAGGCGCGGTGGTTTCCCTCGCGCCAGAAGTGGAGCAGGCGCGGCAAATTGGCGAGCCGTGCGCCCGCCACGTGAAGCCGGAGGATGAGGTCGTAGTCCTCGGGCCAGCCGTTGACGCGGTAGCCACCCACCTGCTCGAAGACGGAGCGGCGGACCATCAGCGTCGGGTGAGCTATCGGGCACTCGACGAAGACGTCCCGTGCGACGCTCTCCGGATCGGACAGGCCGTTGAGCCATTCCTGGTAACGGCGCGCGCCCCAGCCCACCTCCTCATGTGGGAAGTAGCGGACCTGCGTACCGACGGCGGAGATCTCGGGACGCGCGGACAAGAACGCGATCTGCTCGGCGAAGCGGCGCGGGTGTGCAACGTCGTCGGCGTCCGCCCGGGCCAGTAGCTCACCGCGACACAGCCGGGCGCCTTGCTGAAGGGCCTGTGCTAGTCCAACGCGCTCCAGATGGACCACCCGCACGCGATCGTCGTTGGCCGCCCAGTGCTCCAGCGCCTCACCGGTCCTGTCTCGGGAGCCGTCGTTCACGGCGACGACCTCGAAGTCCCGGAACGTCTGCAGCGTTAGGCTGCGGACGGCCTGGGCGACGTGCTCAGCGGCGTCACGGCACGGGAGCAGTACGGAGAGCCGGGGCTCACTCACGGCGCGGCCCCGTGGGCTGGTAGAACGACAGAAGCATGTGAATCCTGTTCGCTTGGAGCGCGCTGATAATGGTCCGGGGACGGGCGTCGGTCAACTTGCGGGTTTGGGGGGCGGTGGGGTCGTCTCGCTCCATGTCGCGCCGCTCGGTTGCGTGAACGGCGGCTGCGCCGCCGCGGCGCTCCAAATTCCGCTCGACGACACCCACGCGCCCCCCGGCAACCAGAGGGGACCGCTGCTCCAGCCGCGAGCCGAGATCAGCAACCCAGCGGATGGGATTACCACCCCCTGTGCATGCACCGCCGCCGGTGACCCGAGTGAAGCCCCGGCCTCCCCACCGCTGCAGAAGTACAAACCCCAGTCAACGATCCGGGCCCGATGCGCGGGAGGTCGTCATTCCGGTGCCGAGCACTGCTCACAGCGAGGAGGCGGGAGAACCACCTGGGGTGGTTCGCGAGCCAGTCAGGGAGCCGCGCGGGCGGTCCGAGCGGAGGTGGTGTATCCGGAGCGAGACCGCCCGCCGGCGACCCCCGCGCGACATGAAGC
>JBDHHM010000061.1:0-8824 GCA_039589355.1 Gemmatimonadota bacterium
TGGTCGGGCCAGCGACAGCGCCACTAACAGGAGTCCGGCCAGGTACGGCCAGTTGTACCACTGTATGAGGAAAGTAAGATAGTTCACGCACGGATCCCCGGCCGAGCTGCCGGCACCCAGGTCGATCCCCTATTAGATTATCGGACCTAATGCACTTGTTAATAATCAGTTACACGACTCACCGCACACCTTGCTTTAGTGGCAGCCGAGTATCGCCGCGCGCTTTACCTCCGCGATGGCCCGGGTTATCTGGATGTCGCGCGGGCACGCCATGGTGCAATTGTAAACGGTGCGGCAGGCCCAGACCCCGCTGCGTCCGGTCAAGCGGGCCAGTCTCTCGGCCGCGGCGTGGTCGCGGGTGTCGAAGATGAACCGATGGGCCTGAACGATGGCCGCCGGCCCGACGAAGGACTCGTGACCCCACGCGGACGGGCATGCAGTAGTACATGCGGCGCAGAGTATACACTTGGTCGTGTCATCGAAGCGCCTCCGGTCTTGCGGGCTCTGCAACCGCTCGCGCGGCGGCGCCGGCTCGTCGTTGACGAGGAAGGGCAGGACGCTACGGTAATCCTGAAAGAAGCGCTCCTGGTCGATGACGAGGTCTCTGACCACAGGATAGCCGAGAAGCGGCTCGACCCGGACGCTCTTGCCCACGTCGCGGATCAGCGTCTTGCAGGCGAGCCGGTTCCGACCGTTGATACGCATCGCGTCAGAGCCGCAGATCCCGTGCTCACAGGACCGCCTGAAGGTAAGCGTTCCGTCCTGGCGCCAGCGGATCTCGTTGAGGCCGTCCAATACGCGGTCGGTATCTTCCAGCTCGACCTCGTAACTCTGGAAGTATGGCGCTTCGTCCTTCTCCGGATCGTATCGCTTGATGTCGAAGCGGACTCGCATGGCGTCCTCTAGTAGACTCTTTCCTTGGGCTCGAACCGCGTAACGGTCACGGGCTTGTAGCTAAACTCGACCTTGTCGCCCTCGCGCAGCTTCTGGAAGGTGTGCTTCAACCATACCTGATCGTTTCGTTGCTGATAGTCCTCCCTGTAGTGCGCGCCACGGCTCTCCGTGCGATTCCTCGCAGCCGTTACGGTAGAGTATGCACAGTCGAGTAGGCAGCCAAGCTCTAACGCTTCCAGAAGATCCAGGTTAAAGCGCTCACTCTTATCGTCGATCTTCACGTCGCGGAAGCGCTGGCGAAGCTCCTCGATCTTCGCGACCGCCTCTGCGAGCCCGGGTTCCTCTCGGAAGACTGAGACATGTTCCGTCATCACCGCCTGCATCTCACCGCGGATGGCAACGGCGCGATCACCCTTGCCGTTGCGGATGCGCTCGAGCGCCTCGATCGACGGTCCCGTGGTATCATCCGGTAGAGGCGCGTAATCGGAGCCGGCTGCGAAGGCGCCCATGTGCAGGCCGGCGCGGCGGCCGAAGACGATCAGATCGAGAAGCGAGTTCGTGCCCAGGCGGTTGGCGCCGTGTACCGAAACACAAGCACACTCACCGGCCGCATAGACACCTTCCACAATTGCGCCACTCTCGTCGGCCAACAGACGGCCTTCCGTATCTGTAGGAAGACCGCCCATCGCGTAATGGGCCGTCGGTTGTACCGGGATGGGGTCGATGGCCGGATCGATACCGATGTATGTCCGGCAGAAGTCGGCGATATCCGGCAGCTTTTCCTCGATCAGCTCGCGACCCAGATGCGTGGCATCCAGGTTGACGTACGCTTTGCCCTCAATGCCCCGCCCCGCCTTGACCTCCAAGTAAATCGCGCGTGATACGACATCGCGCGAGGCCAGGTCCTTCATCGTCGGGGCATATACCTCCATGAACCGCTCGCCCTCGCTGTTCCTGAGGACGCCGCCCTCGCCACGCACCCCTTCCGTTATCAGGATGCCCAGCTTGTAGATTCCGGTCGGGTGAATCTGAAAGAACTCCATGTCCTCCAGCGGCAGTCCGCGCCGCCAGATCAGCGCCGCTGCGTCACCGGTGAGGGTCACAGCGTTGGAGGTGATCTGGAACATGCGACCCCAACCGCCGGTGGCAAACAGAACGGCCTTCGCCTGGAAGACGTGCAGCACGCCGGTAGCGATCTCGATCGCGACCACACCCTGGCAGCGGTCGTTCTCGACCAGCAGATCGATGACCTGGTACTCGTCGTAGAACTCGACGCTGTGCTTGATGCACTGCTGGTAGAGAACCTGGAGGATCATGTGGCCGGTGCGATCGGCGGCGTAACAGGCGCGGCGCGACGGCTTCTCACCGAAGTTGATCGCGTGCCCGCCGAACCGGCGTTGCGCTATGCGGCCCTCCGGGGTCCGGCTGAAGGGCAGGCCCATGTGTTCCAGTTCGTAGACGAGCTCGATCGCCTCCCTGCACAGGATCTCTACAGCGTCCTGGTCGGCCAAGTAGTCGCTCCCCTTGACCGTATCGAACATGTGCCATTCCCAGGAATCGCCTTCCGGGTCACAGTTGCCCAGAGCCGCGCCGACGCCGCCCTGTGCTGTTCCGGTGTGGGACCGCGTGGGATACAGCTTACTGATCACCCCGGTTCGGAGTCCCGGCTGCCGCGCCAGGTAAACCGCGGCGGCCAGCCCCGCTCCGCCGCCGCCCACGACGACGGCATCTAGCTGATGGATTTCAACGCGTGTCAACATTCTGCGGGACGTTTCATCTGAAAGTCACGATCACCCAAGCCCCCATCACGACGAGCACGAGATAGAGCAGGCTCAGAACGATCTTGAGAAAAAGACGCCAGCCGCCGGCGCTCAGGTACTCATCCATGAGGATGCGCGCGCCATTCATTCCATGGGTCAGCGCGAACAACAGCAGGAAGAAGTCATATAGCCTCCACCAGGGGCTCTGCCAACGGGCGGCGACCACTTCGTAGCTCAGGTCCTCGACACCGATGCCGTAATGCATTAGCAGAAGGTGGAAGACCGCCATGACCAGAAGAACGATCCCCGACACCCGCATGAACAGCCACGAGTACATCTCGAACCGGCCCGTCGGTGGGGCTGGAGGATAGCCGGCCATGATCATAGCTCCCCTCTAATCACGGGCAGCAACCCCAAGACGGCCAGCGGGACGAAGACGAGGATCAGGATGACGAAGCTGAACCAGACGAGAACACGTTCGTGGCGCCACAGCGCGGGCCAGAAATCCTGGACCGTGATTCGGGTCCCGTTGATCGCATGATAGAGGACCGCAAAGAGCAGTCCGATCTCCGCCACACGGAAGAAGACCGTATTGTACAGCTCCATCGTGTGGTCATAGAAATCGGGCCCGAAGCTGAGCGTGAACGTTTCCAGGATGTGAATGCTCAGGAACAGCAAGACGCCGAGGCCGGTGACGCGATGTAGTATCCAGGCCCACATGCTCGACCCGCCCCGGTACCTCAGCCCCTCCCGGAAGCTCGTCCTTTCAAGCATGTCGGAGCTCCGCGTTTCCTTTATTGGTGACTAAAAGCGAAGGGGCGCGGGACTCGCGCCCCTTCTTCAGCTAGGTGAGTTCCTTGAGCTTCGCTATAGTGGCCTTAACGTGTTCGGCCGACTTCTCCAGCGCTGCCTGCTCGTCCTTGGTCAGCTCCACCTCAACGATCTCTTCTACGCCTCCCGCGCCCAGCTTACACGGCACACCGAGGTAGGTGTCAGAGATCCCGTACTGGCCCTCCATCCAGGCGGCGCACGGCAGTATGCGCTTCCTGTCCTTGGCGATCGCCTCCACCATCTGAGCCACCGCGGCTGAAGGCGCGTAGTAAGCGCTACCCTCTTTCAGATAGGACACGATCTCGGCGCCACCCTTACGAGTACGATCGATTAGGCCGTCGATCTCGTCCTGGCTCAGGAACTGGGTCAGCGGAATACCGCTGATGGTCGTATAGGAGACAAGCGGCACCATGGTGTCGCCGTGACCCCCCAGCACCAGTGCCTGGATGTCCACGACGCTGACGTTCAGCCTCTCGGCGATGAACGTGCGATAGCGTGCCGTGTCGAGCACGCCGGCCATGCCGAAGACGCGGCCGGCCGGGAAGCCTGTCGTCTCCTTGGCGACATAGGACATGACGTCGAGCGGATTGGAGACCACGATGCAGATCGCGTCGGGGCACGCTTTTTTGACCGCTTTGGAGACGTCGCGGACGATCCCGGCGTTCGTGGCCAGAAGGTCGTCGCGGCTCATACCCGGCTTGCGTGCGAGGCCCGCCGTGATGACGACGATCTCGCTACCGCCGGCCTCGTCGTACCCGTTGGCACCGATGACGCGAGTGTCGAACCCCACAACCGGGCCCGACTCGAACATGTCGAGAGCTTTGCCCTGCGGGATGCCCTCCAGGATGTCGACGATTACGACCTCCTTAGCGACCTGCATCTCCGCCAGACGGAGAGCCTGTGTAGCGCCGACGTGTCCCGCACCAACAACAGTGATCTTATTAAACATACGGCAATCCCAATCTCCCGCGCCGTCCCGACACGACCCTTCGGAGCACGAGTTTCCCGGCGAACAGAGAAACGCTGGCCGCCCACCGGACCGCCGCGGGCTTAACTGGTGATGGGGCTACGTATTGAGAGAGGACTTCGTGGTTTGCAAGCTAAGGCGTGGAGTGGGGGCAGGCAAGACGATGTCAGGGTTTCTCCGCCTCCGGCACGTCGGGAACGGCGCCGTCGCGCCAGACCTCCCCACCGTCCGAGTACCGTTCCCGTTTCCAGATCGGCACTTCGCCTTTGACGCGCTCGATGATCTCACGCGACGCCTTGTAGGCGGCATCGCGATGAGGCGCCGCGACGGCAATGACGACGCTGATGTCCCCAACGGTAAGTTCGCCGACCCGGTGGGCCACTGCCAGCTCGCCCACCTCGAACCGGGAGGCCACCTCCTTACAGATCATCTCAATCTTCTCGACCGCCATCTCCTCGTAGACTTCGTAGGCGAGAGCTTCCACGGCGCGACCCTCATGGTGGTCACGTACGACGCCTGCGAAGATGAGCACCGCGCCGTCGGCGTCACTGCGCACACGACGCAGAAGACCTGCGGTATCTATCGGGTCGCGGGTGACGATGCAGTACATTCAGCCCCCAGCCACCGGCGGTATGAGCGCCACCTCGTCCCCGTCACGCAGCACCGTTTCGACCGGAGCGTACTCGCGATTCACGGCGACAACCAGCTGCCGAGGAAGGACCGCGGCGCAGACGCCGGCCCGCGCCCGCACATCCTCGATTAGCGCACCCAGCGTCGATCCCTCGGGCAGCTCGAGGTCGATCTGCTCGGCCCCGAAGATATCGCGGTAGGCCGCGAAGAACAGGCATTTCACGCGCATTACGATTCCCGACGATGAGCCATGGGTCATTGACCATCGTAGACCGCGCGAGGCCATCGAGCAAGCAGACGTGTGCGTGCCCTCAGGCCCCGGTCGCGGCGGATTCTGTTTCCAGTTGCAGCAGGAACTGACCTATGGAGGGGTGGTAGCGAAGCGTCGAGCAGCGGACGCGTGTCCGCTCGCCGTCCGCCGACGCTGAGATCGCAAGCTGACCGCGGAATGCCTGGAAGCGAATGTAGCCTACACCTTCTTCGACGAGCGTGCCGGCATAACCCGAAGCGGAACCGGTAAAGAACCCTTTAGCGAGATCGAGGACTCGTTCCGGCGGCAGGGGAACCAGAGTCTCTCTAGTCATCCGATTCGTACCTTCCTTTTGGCGGGCCGGGCCGCGAGCGGTCCGGCGGGAGAAAGAAAGGCGTTAGCCCCGCACACTCTCCACGGCGGCCTCGGACTCGCCGGCGACCTGTGCCCTGAAGTTCTTCGAGGGCTTGAACACCGGAACGGCCCGCGCCTCCACTCTAACCGGGTCACCGGTTCGAGGGTTCCGAGCCACGCGAGCCCGCCTGTTGCGGACCTTGAACGTGCCGAATCCCCGGATCTCGATGTGTTGGCCGTCGGCCAGCGCCTGCCTGATCGCGTTCAGAAAGCCATCGACCACCGCGGCGCAGTCCTTCTTTGTGATCCCGGGCCCGATCGCCTGGGCAACCTGTTCGACCAAATCGGCTTTGGTCATCCCTTCCTCCAGCAATCGAAGAGTGAAAACGCCCGCAGCGAACGAACGGTTTCCATCGCGATCCGTGCCGCCGCTACCGGTACCTGAGCAAGTACATGAGCCGCGGCCCCTGATCCAGACCAGGCCAGGATTCACCCAGGGGTCCCACGGCTCCGCCTTGGCCTGTTGCCAAGGCGGCTAACGAACCGAGAAGGTCCAACCAGGTCACACGGCGGCGTTCCTCGCGTATCACGGTCCGCGGCTCCGGCCCAAGGCCCGCCATGTTGCCCGCTACAGCGATGGCATCGACCAGGTCGCCTTCTCCATCGATTAGTCCATAATCCACAGCGAGACGGCCCGACAGCAACCGGCCGTCCGCCACCTCTATCACCGAGTCGCGCGAAATCCCGCGCTCCTCCGCGATCACGTCCAGGAACTGGTCGTAGACATCATCGACCACCTCCTGCAGAAGCGCTCGTTCGGCCTCCGTCACCTCTCGGTAGGGAGAACCCAGGTCCTTGTGCTCGGAGCTCTTGATCACCTCAAAGTGGACGCCGACCTTCTCGAGCAGCTCCTGGGCGTTCGGAAACTCCATCAGCACACCGATCGAGCCGACGAGCGAGCCCGGCATCGCCAGGATCGTGTCCGCTCCCAAGGCCGCGTAGTAGGCACCGGACGCCCCCACGGATCCGATCGCAGCGACTACCGGGTAACCGTCCTCGCGAACCCGGGCGAGCTCGCGATAGATCGTCTGCGACGGAGCGACCTCACCGCCCGGCGAATCCACCCAGAGGACGAATCCCCGCACCGAGCTGTCGTCCCGATAATCCCGCAGCTCCTGGATCACGCGGTGGTTCTGAGTAATCACGCCCCGAAGCGGCAGTATCGCGATCCGGTCCCTGGCCAGCATCGAAATGCCGTCGCTGGGAGCGGCGGTGTAAACCACCAGAAGCAGTCCGGTGCCGAACACGATGACGACTCCGGCTACCACCAGGGCAACCCACCAGCCTCGGGGACTCTTCTTACGAGCTTCCATTTGCCTGGGACGAGCACTCTGACGTGCCGTCAAGGGAAACGATAACGGGAGGGAGATGGGCGCCTAAGTTACTGTCTCAGAACGATTAAGTCAAGTCGGGGGGCTCCCGTTTCCGGGCCCCGGGGCCAGGGCCGTCAGGCGGGCCGCCGCTCGTCCATCAGGCGCACGAACTCGTCGAACAAGTAGCGGCTGTCATGGGGTCCGGGGGCGGATTCGGGGTGGTACTGGACGGCAAAGACCGGCAGCTCCCGGTGCCGGACCCCTTCCAGCGTCCCATCGTTGAGGTTCACATGCGTGACGCGGAGATCCGGCGCACCCAGTACGCCCTCTCCTTCGGCGCCCACGGCGAACCCGTGGTTTTGAGAGGTGATCTCGACGCGACGGGTCGCCAGGTTGTGCACCGGGTGGTTCCCACCCCGGTGCCCATAGAGCAGCTTGAAGGTCTCGGCACCGAAGCCCCGCGAAATCAGCTGATGCCCCAGGCAGATTCCGAACACCGGAATCTCCTTCGCGGCCAGCGAGTCGATTAGCTCCGAGACGCCCGGCACCGCAGCCGGGTCGCCCGGGCCGTTAGATAGGAACAGGCCGTCCGGAGCATCGTCCAAGACGACCTCCGCCGGCGTGGTCGAGGGATAGACGGTCAGACTGCAGCCGTGTCCGGCCAGCAACCTCAAGCTACGGCGCTTGACGCCATAGTCGTAGACTGCGACGCGGAAGCGCGCGATCCCCTTCGCCGGCACTCTGTAGACCTCGCGTGTGGTCACAACCTCGGTGAGATCGAGCCCTGCCATCGGCGGATGCTCGCTCACGCGCCGGAGGATCTCATCGAGACCCAGCTCCTCGGGCCCGATGCCGCAGCGCATCGCGCCCTCGGACCGGATATGGCGAGTCAGCCTGCGCGTATCGACACCCGCTATGCAGGCGACTCCGTGACCCGTCAGGTACTCCTGCAGGCTGGTCCGAGCCCGCCAGTTGCTGTAGCTAGGACTCAGCTCACGGACCACCAGCCCGGCTACCCACGGTCGCGCCGCCTCGTCGTCCTCCGGAGTAACGCCGTAATTGCCGATGAGCGGCGCGGTCATGGTGACAATCTGGCCGGCGTAAGAGGGGTCGGTCAGGATCTCCTGGTAGCCGGCCAGACTCGTATTGAATACGACTTCACCCAGCGCCACCTCGCCGTCCGCTCCGGCCAGGCGGCCGGGAAAGACCGAGCCGTCCTCCAGCACGAGGAGCCCACTTCGCGCCACTGATAATTCCTGGTTAGCTTTGACCGTCATGAACGCCCCTGAATTCGGCGACCTCGTCTGCATCCACGCCGACGAATCGTGCCTCGGCAACCAGTTCAGCGATCGGGCGCGGCCCGGCGCCGCCGCAGGTCTCATCGAGCTGTTCGACGAGAAGCGCGGCTGGACCCGGCGCGACTATTACGTCTGCGAGCCCGACACGACCAACAACCGGATGGCGCTGCGTAGCGCCATCGAAGGCCTGCAGGCGCTCAAGCAACCGTGTCGCGTCGCCTTTCACTCCGATTCGAGCTACCTCATCAAAGGGATGAAGGAATGGGTTTCCAGCTGGATCGCCCGAGGCTGGAAGCGCAAAGGCGGCCCGATCGAGAACCTCGAGCTGTGGCAAGAGCTGAAGAAGACCGCCGATCGTCACAAGATCGAATGGCTCTGGGTGCGCGGCCATGCCGGCGACGCCAAGAACGAATATGTCCATCACCTGGTCGTCCAGGCCGCCCGGAGTCAGCAAAACTCGAAAGGGC
>JBDHHM010000062.1:0-10350 GCA_039589355.1 Gemmatimonadota bacterium
GTCCCTTGACCGCCCTCGGGCCAACGCTTAGCTTGGATCCCCTCATGAGCACGCGCTACTCCTATCGGTATGCCTGCGAGGGCTGGTGGGCCTGGTGGTGGCCCCAGCCGTGGGGAGTAGTGCGCGGCTTCCGGGACTCGACGACCTAGAACGAGATCCCTGGAAGAGCCCGAGAAGCGGGCGCGCTCTTCTCCCAGCCGAGGAGACCGCGCCCGCTTTCTTTATTGGCCGGTAGCAGGAAGGGGGCAGGGTTGTTTAGTCAGACGCTGAAGCCATCGCTCGAGGAGGTGTTGGCGGCGCCTACGGACGCGTCGATCCCGGTGTGGCGCGCACTGCCATCGGATACCGAAACGCCAATATCGGCGTTCCTGAAACTGCGGCGCGGCGGTACAGGCTTCCTGCTAGAGAGCGCGGAGCAGGACGGGAGCCTGGGGCGCTACTCGTTCATCGGCGTGGTACCCGACGCCGTGCTGCGGGCCGACCTGGATCGCGGCACGGTGGAGACGCAGAGCGGGATCGCTTCATACGAGGCGTCCCCGATCGAGGCGCTACGGCAGCTCGTGGGTAACGCGCCCGTCCACCAGATCGGCAACGAGTTGCCGGGATTCGTCGGCGGCGCCGTCGGCGCGCTTGGGTTTGACCTCGTCCGCAGCATCGAGAAGTTGCCCAGCCTGCTGCCCGACCCGAACCCCTTTCCAGCTGCCGTCTTCGCACGCTACGCCACCACCCTGGTGTTCGACCACCTGAAGCAACGGCTGCTAGTCGTCTCGGTCATCCCGCCCAACGTGTCGCGTGAGGAAGGCTATCGCCGTGCCTCGGCGCATGTGGAGGAAGTGGTGGCGGCGCTCAGGCAAGCGGCGCCGCCGCCGCCGTTCGAGACGATGGGTAGCGCCGAGCTCGCCGATCAATTGCTGCAGCACGCTGAGAAGGCGCCCGACGATGACACGTTCCTGGAAGCTGTGGCCCGGGCCCGGGAGTATGTCTGGGCCGGTGACGCGATCCAGGTGGTGTTGAGTCGCAGGCTCAAGGTGCCCGTCACCGGCGACCCCTTCAGGCTCTACCGGGCGCTCCGGGTGCTCAACCCGAGCCCCTACATGTTCTTCCTCGAGTTCCCCGAAGTCGCTCTCGTGGGCGCGAGCCCCGAGATGTTGCTGCGCGCCGCCAACGGGGTTGCCCAGGTCTGTCCCATCGCCGGCACGCGTCCGAGAGGCAAGGACCCCGACGAGGACGCAGCCCTGGAGGAGGATCTGCGCAACGATCCCAAGGAGAAAGCGGAGCACGTGATGCTGGTAGATCTGGGTCGGAACGATCTGGGCCGGGTCTGTCGCGTGGGCAGCGTGCACGTTCCCACCCTCATGACGGTGGAGCGCTACCGAAACGTTATGCACCTGGTCTCTACCGTTACCGGCCGGCTGCGGGACGAGGTCGATACGCTCGCTGCGCTGGAGGCGTGTTTCCCGGCGGGTACCGTGAGCGGTGCACCGAAGATACGTGCTATGGAGATCATCGAGGAGCTGGAAGCGATGCGCCGCGGCGCTTACGCCGGCGCCATCGGTTATATCGGGTTCGGCGCCACGAGCCTCGATACCTGCATCTCGATTCGTACGATCGCGGTGCAAGGTGGTCATGCCCATGTGCAGGCGGGCGCCGGGATCGTGGCCGACTCGATACCCGAGAACGAGCTGGCGGAGACCAACGCGAAGGCGAAAGCGCTGTTCGCAGCGTTGGCACTGGCCGGCGTCGACGATCGGCCGGCGAAAGCTAGGGTCGTCGCCGCGGCCACGGCGGTCGGGGAGGTGAGACCGTGATCCTGGTGATCGACAACTACGATTCCTTCACCTACAACCTGGTGCAGATGTTGGGAGCGCTGGGTGCCGAGGTGGAGGTGCATCGTAACGACGAGATCACGGCGGACGAAGTGCTCGCCATGGAACCCGCCGGCGTCGTCATCTCGCCGGGCCCCTGTGGTCCGGGCGAAGCGAAGAACTCTCCCGATGTGCTGAGGAAGGCCGGGCCCGTGTGCCCGGTACTCGGCGTCTGCTTGGGCCATCAGATCATCGGCGCCGTGTACGGCGCGAAGGTCGATCGTGCCCCTGGGCCGATGCACGGGAAAGTAAGCCGGGTCGAGCACGACTCGAAAGGTGTGTTCGCGAACGTGAGCAACCCGTTCGTGGCCGGCCGCTATCACTCGCTGGCCGTGATCGAAGAAACCCTGCCGCCCGAGCTGGTCGTCACAGCCCGCAGCGGCGACGGAGTGGTCATGGGGCTGCGACACACGGAGCACCCGGTGGAAGGCGTCCAGTTTCATCCCGAATCGATACTCACGCCGGACGGCGAGATGATTCTGTCGAACTTCTTGCGTGTGGCAACGCACCCGACCGCCGGGTGGAGGGCGCGGTCCGGTAGCCGGTAGCCGGTAGCCGGTGGACGGTAAGCGGTGGGCCGTGGACGGTAGACGGTGGGCGGTAGACGGTGGGCGGTGAGCAATGACGACTGACTCGTAACTATAAATGCGCAACGATGAACGCCAAGAAAAGTGACGAATTCCGAGCGGTGTTGAACGAGTTGGCGGGTGGGAACGACCTGAGCCGGGAGCAGGCGGCGGCGGCGATGGGTGCCATCATGGAGGGTGGCGCGACGGCTGCGCAGATAGGCGGCTTTCTGATGGGACTCCGCGCCAAGGGCGAAACGGTTGATGAGATCACCGGCTGCGCCGAGGCCATCCGGTCGATGGCGCTGCAGGTGCCCCACAAGTACCCGAAGCTGCTCGACACCTGCGGAACCGGCGGTGACGGGTCCTCTACCTTCAACATCTCGACGACCGCGGCGTTCATCGCCGCGGGCGCGGGCCAGAAAGTGGCGAAGCACGGCAACCGGGCGATCAGCAGCCAGACCGGGTCGGCCGATGTGCTCGAGTCACTCGGGGTGGAGATCGACATGGCGGGTCCCGAGGCGGCGGGCGCTCTCGATGTGGTGGGGATGACCTTCCTCTTCGCGCCCACGTTTCATAGCGCGATGAGGCATGCAGGTCCGCCGAGGCGCGAGCTGGGCATGCGCACCGTGTTCAACGTGCTCGGACCACTCTGCAACCCGGCGGGTGCCACGGCCCAGATCATGGGCGTCTTCGACGGGACGCTCGCCCCGAAGCTGGCCAGAGTACTGGGCAACCTGGGCGTGGAGCGGGCGCTGGTCGTGCACGGCAGCGATGGCCTCGACGAGCTCACGATTACCGGGCCCAGCCTGGTCGCCGAATGGACGGGGAGCGACGTGAAAGAATACACGGTCTCTCCGGAAGACGTCGGCCTGGGTCGCGGATCGATCGAGAGCATCAAGGGCAGCGACGCGTCGACGAACGCCGGCATCCTGCGGGCGGTGCTCGAGGGCCGGGCCGGTGGGCCGCGTGACGTGGCGCTGTTTAATGCGGGCGCTTCGCTTGTCGCCGCCAACATCGCGGAGGATATCAGGGAGGGTGTCGAAAAAGCGAAGGACGCCGTCGACACGGGTGCGGCGCTCGCCAGCCTCGAGGCGTTGCTGGGGTATTCGCGGAAGCTGCGCGAGCGTGAGGGCGGCAAACGCGTGAAGGCGGATAAGGTGGAGGGTGGCATTCCCGGTTGGGGGCAGAGCTGATAAAGAGCGGGGGATACCTGGACCGGAAGGCGCCGGAAGCCCGCGCCCGCCGAGCGGAGGAAGCGCCTGTCGGCGAAGCGCTGGCGGTGCTCAGAGAACGCGCGGTCGGCAGAGGCGGTGTCCCATCGCTTGCGTCGGCGTTGCGTGGTGGTGATCGCGTCGCGCTGATCGCCGAGTTCAAGCGGCGTAGCCCATCGGCCGGCACGCTGGTCGCCGATGAAGGGCCGGTCGATGTCGCTCGGCTATATGAGCGTGAAGGTGCCACCGCGGTCTCGGTGCTTACTGACGCCAGCGACTTTGCGGGCGACCTGGCCGATCTGGGTGCTGTGTGCGCGGCGGTGAAGATCCCGGCGCTTCGTAAGGACTTCCTGGTGGATACCGCCGGGCTGTACGAGGCGCGCGCGCTCGGCGCGTCGGCCGCACTGTTGATTACGGGCATCCTCACGCGGGACGAGCTCGAGAGCATGCTCGGGGCCGCGCGCGAGGTCGAGCTGGAGTGTCTGGTGGAAGTTCACGACGAGGGAGAGCTGGGGGCCGCGCTGGAAGCCGGTGCCACGCTCATCGGCATCAACAACCGCGACCTGCGATCGCTGACGACCGACCTCGGTGTAACCGAGCGGTTGGCGCCGGCGGTTCCGAAGCACGTCACTCTGGTGAGCGAGAGCGGGATAAAGGATGCCGACGACGCGCGCCGCGTGCGCGATGCGGGCGTCCACGCGATCCTGGTAGGTGAGTCGCTGCTGCGGTTGCCGCCGGCGGAGCGCGGACGCCGGGTCGCCGAGCTTTCCGGGGTCGCGCGATGATCGTGGGTTCGGGCGCGAGCGGAGGCGCGGATGTGGTTACGCGCGTGAAGATCTGCGGGCTCACGCGGCCCGCCGACGCGGAGTTCGCCGCGCTGAGCGGCGCCGATGCGCTGGGCGTCGTGTTCGCCTCCGGTCCGCGGCAGCTGGACGTCGTGCGCGCTTCCGATGTTCTGGCCGCTGTGCCGCCTGGCGCGCTGCGGGTGGGTGTCTTCGCGGATCAGGCGCCGGAGTTCATCCACGAGGCCGCGGAGCGGTGTCGTCTCGATTGGATCCAGCTTCATGGGCACGAGCCCGCGGAGTTGGCCGCAGCGCTGTCGGCGAAGGTGATCAAGGCGGTCCGTGTGGTCAGCGCCGCAGATCTCGAGCGGGCCCGCGATTACCCCGCGGATGCCTTCCTCCTCGATGCTCCGGCCGCGGACGGCCGACTGGGCGGCACCGGTCAGATCTTCGACTGGTCGGAGGCAGAGAATCTTCCGTGGCCGCGGAGCATGGTAATCATCGCCGGCGGCTTGAACCCGGAGAACGTGGGTGCTGCCATCGAGCGCCTGCGGCCCGGCGGTGTCGATGTCTCGACCGGGGTCGAGGCGGCGCCGGGAGTAAAGGACCACGCGATGACCGCGGCGTTCATCGCGGCGGTGCGCGAAACGGATGCACGGATTGGACGCTGATGACGACGAAGAAGGCTGAGATGACTGACGCCGATCGGCGCGGCTGGTTCGGGGATTACGGCGGACGCTACGTGCCGGAGACGCTGGTCCCGGCCCTCGATCAGCTGGAGGAGACGTTCGAGCGGCTGTGGAACGACACCGGCTTCCGGGCAGAGCTCGACGCGTTTCTGGCCGCGTACGTCGGGCGGCCCACGCCACTCTACCGGGCGCGGCGCTTCGGCGAGCTGGCGGGCGGCGCCGCGCTGTTCTTGAAGCGAGAGGACCTGGCCCATACCGGCAGCCACAAGCTGAACAACGCGTTGGGACAGGCGTTGCTGGCCCGGAACCTTGGCAAACAGCGACTGATAGCCGAGACCGGGGCCGGCCAGCACGGTGTTGCCACCGCCACCGTCGCGGCGCTTCTCGGTCTGCCGTGCCAGGTATACATGGGTACCATCGATATGGCGCGGCAGCAGCTGAACGTGGTGCGGATGGAGCTGCTGGGAGCCGAGGTGATCCCGGTCGATAGCGGGTCGAGGACACTGAAGGACGCGACGAGCCAGGCGATCCGCGACTGGATGGGCTCGTATCGGGATACCCACTACGTCATCGGCTCCTGTGTCGGACCGCATCCGTATCCGCTCATGGTTCGCAGCTTCCAGAGCGTCATCGGCATCGAGGCGCGGCGGCAGATCCTCGAGGAATGCGGTCGCCTGCCCGACGGTCTGGTCGCCTGTGTGGGTGGCGGTAGCAACGCCATTGGCCTCTTCCACCCATTCATTGACGACGGCGTGCCGATGGTGGGGGTCGAGGCCGGCGGCGAAGGGCTCGGCACGGACCGGCATTCCGCCTCGCTGGTCGCAGGCAAACCGGGCGTACTGCATGGCTCGCGCTCCTACATCCTCCAGGATGAAGACGGTCAGGTGGCGCCCACGCACTCGATCGCGGCGGGCCTGGACTATCCGGGCGTCGGGCCGGAGCACGTCTGGCTGCGCGAGACGGGTCGCGCGCGTTACCTGTCGGTCACCGACGACGAAGCCATGGACGCCTACACGGCCTTGGCGAAGAGTGAAGGCATCATACCAGCGCTCGAGTCGAGTCATGCGCTGGCCCACGCACTCGAGTGGGGACGCGAACTGGGGCCGAATGGGATGTTGCTGGTGAACCTTTCCGGCAGGGGTGACAAGGATGTCGTGCGGGGCGATGAAATTGTGGCCGGTCGGTGACGATGGAGATGGAGATGGAAATGGAGATGGAGAGGACCGGGTGAGCGGGAAGAGTATTGCGGAGGCGTTTGCGCGGTGTCGCGATGAGGGCAGGGCGGCGCTCATCGCCTACCTTGCCGCGGGCGATCCCGATCTCGAGACCACCGTAGCGCTCGCCGGGGCTGTAAGGGAGGCGGGAGCGGACTTGCTGGAGCTAGGGATTCCTTTCAGCGATCCGCTGGCCGACGGTCCGATCATCCAGGCGGCCTACACACGGGCGCTTGCCGGCGGTGTCAGCGTGAAGAGGGTATTGGAGCGGTTGCCGGGTATCGCCGACGAGTCGGGCCTGCCGATCGTGTTGATGACCGCACTCAACCCGGTACTAGCATACGGGTCGGAGGAGTTCTGCAGGGACGCGGCGGCGGCGGGGGCGAGTGGTATCCTGGTGCCCGACCTGTTGCCGGAGGACGGTGCGAGCCTGCGCGCCAGCGCTGCGGCCGCCGGGCTCGATACGGTCTATCTGGGAGCGCCGGACACGCCGGACGAGCGGCTGGCCGTCGCGGCGCAGGCGTCGACGGGCTTCTTCTACCTGATCAGCCGCCACGGCGTCACGGGCCCGCAGGGTGGAGTCGGCGGTCGGCTGGGCGAGCAGGTGGAGCGGGCGAAGCGTTTCAGCAGTGTGCCGGTGGCGGTGGGCTTTGGCGTTACTACCGCGGACGATGCCGAGCGGGTGGCCGAGGTCGCCGACGGCGTCATAGTGGGCAGCGCCTTCGTTCGCGAGGCGGCGGAGGCGGGAACCTGCGAGGCAGCGGTGGAAGCAGTGAAGAGTAGGGCGGAGGAACTGATGCGCGGCATACGCCGGGCAGGAACGGAGCGCAGGGGGGCGAAGACGTGATCGTACTGATGGAAGCGAAGGCTAGCGCAGGCCAGATCGCCGATGTGGTTCAGCGCGTCACTCAGGCAGGGTTCAGCGTCCGCCGCTCGGGCATGGAGCGCGTGGTGCTCGGAGTGTCGGGGGCGGGTCGGGCTCCTACGCCCGACTTGCTCGACGGGCTGACCGGCATCGCGGAGGTCTCCGTCGATGGCCCCGAGTACCGCCTCGTGAGCCGCGCTTTTCAGGCCGAGGACTCGCAAATCGATGTAGGCGGCGGCGTTGTGGTCGGCGGCGAGCGACTGGTGGTGATGGCGGGGCCGTGCTCGGTGGAAGATCCCGATACGGTCAATCAGGTGGCGGCCTCGGTCGCTGCGGCCGGCGCGCACATCCTGCGCGGTGGCGCTTACAAGCCGCGGACCAGCCCTTACGCCTTTCAGGGCCTCGGCGAGGAGGGGCTGTACTTGCTGCGCCAGGCGGCCGCGGCGAACGGGCTGTTGACGATCAGCGAGGTCATGGAGCCCTCGCAGATCCCGCTCGCCGCGCACTACTGCGACATCATGCAGGTGGGTGCGCGCAACATGCAGAACTTTACCCTTCTCCGTGAGCTCGGTCGCTCGCGTCGACCCGTGATGCTGAAGCGAGGGCCGGCGGCGACGCTCGAGGAGTGGCTCGCGGCCGCCGAGTACATCGCCGCGTGTGGCAATCCCAATGTACTGCTCTGCGAGCGCGGCATCCGTACGTTCGAGAGGGCGACACGCAACACGCTGGACCTGAGCGCCGTTCCGGCGATGAAGGCGCGCAGTCACCTACCCGTGGTCGTCGACCCCAGCCACGGAACCGGCGTTCGCGACCACGTGCTTCCGATGGCTAAAGCTGCGGTGGCCGCCGGTGCCGACGCCATCATCGTAGAGGTGCACCCCGATCCCGATCGCGCCGTCTCCGACGGGGCGCAGTCACTCAGGCTAGAGCAGTTTGACCGGCTGATGGATGAGCTACGTCCTGTAGCGGAAGCTGTCGGTCGGACTGTGTAGATGAGCGTCGTGGGCCGTGGCCGGCCCACGCAAGCCTACCGTTCGGGCTGATCCTGATACTTCGAGGCGGCCGAGATGATCCGCTCGAGCGACTCTCGCAGCGCTGCCTTCGTCTGGTGGAGTCGCGCGCTGTCGCTGTTCGTTCTGTGGCTATAAAGGTCGCGCGCCAGCGAGATGAACGTGTCGATCTCCTCGCGGAGAACGATGTTCATGCGCCTGTGCAGCAGGCGACCGACCAGCCGCCAGGTCCCTACGTAGATAAGCAGGACACCGAAAGCCAACAGGAGAACGTGATAGGGCGATTCGACCAGGATGTAGACCTCTAGCACGACGATCGCCAGGCCGGCCAGGGCCAGCACCTTGTCCATCAGGTTGCGCGTGGGCGCGTACGACGACCTTGTCATGTCTCCCCCCTGCCTTCTCCTATGACCGCTGCGCATTCCGCCCGCGGCTCCTGAGCCGCCGCGACGGAACGAGTGGGCCGTGAGCCCGCGCTCAGTCGCGCCACGGTTGCTCCCCGGGCGCCTGACCTACAAGGGAGTCGCGGGGGCGCATCCCGAATGCCAGTGTACTCACCTCCTGAGCGATTGTTCCGTTCTGCTAGAACAGGTAGCCGAGATCGACCGACAGGTCGGGCCATTCCGCGAGGGTCGTTTCCGCGATCGTCACTGTTATCGGCCCGAACGGTGTTCGCATACCGAGTGTCAGGCCGTAGCCGGTCAAGTACTGGTCCGGATCAAAGTCCCAGCGGTCGAGCGTGTCGCCGGCGTTGAGGCTAAGAACGGCGAAGAAGCGTTCCGAGATCTGGATTTGAAGACCCAGCTGGAAGCTCTGGACGTGCCTGCCGCGGCGTTCCTGCGTCTCCAGCCCGAAGAACGGGAACTGGCGGTCGGGGAAAATGAAGTAGGGGCTTGAACCGCCAAGGAAGAAGAGGTAGTGGGTGGGAAGGTCGTCGCCGCCGGACGAGCTACCGATGGTAGCACGGACGATAAGTGAGGCGTGTCGGTGCACCGGCACGTAGACATCGGCGTCGAACAGGTTGTGTGAGAAGGTGCGGCCGCTACCGATCGAGCGGTCTGCCCATTCCGACTTCAGGAGCAGCCCGAACCCGCGGCTCGGAAAGACATCGCGGTCGTAGGTGTCGGCCCGCACCAAGGCCGCCAGGGTGTAGAACGTGTCCTTCTCGTCGAACGTGTCCGCGGTAATCGCTGCTCTGTTGCGTGCGTACTCGCCTTTCACCAGGACGCCGGCCAGTGCCGTGTTGCCCAAGGCCATGCCGACGAAGCCTGAAAGGTTAACCACGTCGACCTTGACCTCGGCTACGCGGCGCCCTTCTTCGAAGAAATCGAGCGGCGCTTCGCTCCACTCGGCCCTGGCGCCCAGGCTCAGTGCGTTCCCCGGGCCGGAGCGGCGGAAGTACTGCCCGCCGAGTTGGATCTGCTGGCCCAGTCGCATGTCGAGCCGCGTGACGGAACCGTACTGCAGCAGGTTGCGGAGCGTCGTCGACATCAAGATCGAGGCTTTGTAGCGGGTCTCGTAGCGGAAGCTGAACCCAAGCCGGTCACGCTTCTCTTCCTCGAAGCGTACGGCGAGTATGGATACCGCGGAATCTCCGCGCTGCACGGCGTCGAGCCGATACGTGACGCTCGCGAAGAGTCCACTGCTGTAGGCGCTGCCGATCGCCTCGTCGACTTCCTCTCTGGTCACCCAGCCCGGCACCTCGAGGTTGAGCGCTCTTGCGACGGAGTGGCTCGGCGCCAGTTGCAGGCCCTCCAGCACGAGCTCGTGTACGTAAGTCGAATCGATGCGTGCCAGGGGCACGTGCCGGGAGCCGCGTGCGCGCGATTCGCCGGCCAGGGCGAGGATCTGCGGCAGAGCTTCGCGAGCCGCCGCTTCGCCGCGTGCGATCCACTCCGCTGCCCGGTCGAAGGCGATGGCCGAGAGGCCTTCGATATCCGGCTCGATAGCGGTGGTCCGGAACGAGATCGATTGATCCAGTACGTCGAGCAGCGTCCGGATACTGTCCGCGGAGGCGAGCGGCTCGGACACATCAACACAGATGATGATGTCGGCGCCGAGGTCGGCGACGTCTTGCGCCGGCAGGTTGCGCGACAGGCCGCCGTCCACCAGTACCTGATCTCCGATCCAGACCGGGGCAAACAC
>JBDHHM010000063.1:0-8758 GCA_039589355.1 Gemmatimonadota bacterium
GTGACCCGCCTGGCCGGTGGCATAACGCTGGCCAAGTTCCTGGAGATCGGGCTGACGGCGGGGGCGGTAGATAGGTTCAGCCTCTTCGGGAAGATGCAGATAGTGCGGCAGCGCAGCGGCTTCCCCAGCATAGCCGTGGGGGTACAGCAGCTCACGACAGCCAACCTGGGCCGCTACGGGATCGAGGACGAATTCTACGACGATTGGTTCAAGGCGTCCTCGTTCTACGGCGTGTTCACCTACGTGGTCGGACCGGGGCGCGGCGACATACTCAGCTGGGTGACGATCCCGGCGAGAACGCCTTCCTTCGGTTCGCCGGCGAGTGGGATGGCTTCGACCTGAACGTGAATGCCGTCGCCTGGCTGTCAGGACTCGAGTTCACGATCGGAGCACTCTCCCTCGGCAAGGGCGATGCCCCCGAGGAGCTAGGGCCGGGGGATCCCTTCGACCCGACGCGCTCGTGGCCCGGCCACTTTTACAACCAGATCAAGCTTTTCGTGTCGGTGACGGTAGACTTCCGGGCGCTGGGCGTGATACCCTGGGTCTGGACGACCGAAGAAGAACTATAGAGGCGGTTTTTGGGGGGCGCTGGGATCGCAGTCCCTTGCCTGGCGCCCTTCCGCCCTTCCCGTCAGCTCGACTCCCTAGAAACTGCAGACAGGATCTCCGCGTAACGCGGCGTGACGGGCCTGTACTCGGGCACGAGCTCGGCGAGCGCCCTCACGGTACGCTCCACATCGCCGCCCCGGGCGGCCGGGATGAGCCGATCGAGTATCGTCTGTAACTCATCCCAGCTAAGCGGGCTGCGATGGCCCTCTACCATTATGCTCTCGAAGCCGGTGGGTCGTTCCTGCGTCTCCTCTATGCGGAGTTGTTCCTCGAGCTTCTCTCCCGGCCGCAGGCCCGTGTACTGGAACTCGACCTGCGGCACCCCATCTTCCGAAGCACCCATCAGCTGGGCCACGTCTCTGGCCAGCTCCTCGATCGAGACGGCCTCCCCCATGTCGAGGACGAAGATGTCACCGCTGCGCGAGAGGCTGGCCGCCTGCATGACGAGCTGGACCGCCTCGCTGGTGAGCATAAAGTACCGTCTCACCCTAGCATCGGTAATCGTCACCGGCAGGCCGCGGCGGATCTGGTCGGTGAACCTGGGGATCACGCTTCCCGAGCTTCCCAGCACGTTGCCGAAGCGGACGACGTTGAAGTTGGTGTCGCTGCGCCTGGCCATGAGCTGGATAAAGACCTCGCCGACCCGCTTGGCCGCGCCCATGACGCTCACCGGCAGCACCGCTTTGTCGGTTGACACGAAGACGAAATGCTCGACTGCTGCGGCATCCGCTGCCAGCGCCGTGTTTATCACGCCCAAAACGTTGTTCGCCACGCCCTCACACGGGTTCTCTTCCAGCAACGGCACGTGCTTGTAGGCGGCGGCGTGGAAGATGATGTCGGGCTTGGCCCGCAGAACGACCGGCTGCACCGATGCCTTGTGGCTGGCGTCACCCAACACCGCCCGGTGCCTCACCTCCGGATAGCGCTCGCCCACTTCCGCATCGATCACATACAGGTTGTACTCGCTCTGCTCGAACATGATGAGCTCGGCCGGGCCACACGCGGCCACCTGACGGCAGAGCTCCGACCCGATGGAGCCGCCGGCGCCGGTCACGAGCACGACCTTGCCGACGATGAACCCACGCACGCGATCCGGATCGAGGTCGCGAGGCGTCCGCTTCAACAGATCCTCGATCCGCACCTCGTGAAACTGTTGCAGGCTGACCCGGCCCGATATCAGGTCGGTGAGGCTCGGTAGCGTCTTTACCGTGACACCGGGCACCTGCTCGCCGCAGCGCTCCACGATGCGGCGAAGCTCGGCACCGCTGGCGGAGGGGATCGCCAACAGGATCTCCCGCACGTAACCGTTCTCCACCACTCGTTTCAGATCGGCCCCCGTACCCAGCACCGGCCGACCGTGCACCGTACGCCCTTGCTTCGCGGGATCGTCATCGATGAAGCCGATCGGCCAGTAGGACCTGGTCTCTCCGTTCAGCATGTCTCTGACGATCAGAGCGCCGGCGTCACCCGCTCCGTAGATGAGGACCGGAGTCCGGTCGGCCCGGGCGGCACGCAGCGGGATCAGCGGATAGCTACGGAGCCGCGGCCACAGCCGCACGCCGCCGAGGACCAGGATCATCAGCATCCACTGGATGATGAAGACACTGCGCGGTACGCTCGCACCGCGCCAAAAGAGGAAGACCATCAGAGCGGCGAGAGCGACGCCGACGGTCGCAGCCCGAGCGACGGCGACCAGGGTGTCCAGGCTCGCGTACTTCGGCAGCGAGCGGTACAGCCCGGTGGCGTAGAAGCTGATGCCGCACACGACCGTGACCGGGAGAGCCGTCCTGGCGATCGTCGGCAGGTAGACGTCGAGCAAATCGGGAACACGAATCGCGTACGCCGCAGTGTAGCACACGAGCGCAACCAGCGAGTCGGCCAGCAGTGGTCCCAGGTACTTTGTCCGATTCATCCTCATCTCAGAGAGTATCGCTCAACCGCCCCACCACCTCGTCCACTTCCGCTTCGCTCATGCCGCTGAAGAACGGCAGCGCGATCGTTCGCTCGGCAGCCGCTTCGGTCACGGGGAAGTCACCGGGTCCGTACCCGTACTGCTCACGGTAGATCGGCTGCAGGTGGATGGGCGGAAAGTAGTTGCGGCAGCCGATCCCACGCGCGCGAAGCTGGGCAATCACACGATCCCGGTCGTCTCGTGTATAGCGGTCGCCGAGCCGCACTACATAGGCGAACCAGCTGAGATCGACATCATCGCGCAACGCCGGTTTGTGCAAGACATCAATGCCCGCCAGTCGATCGTCATACCAACCGGCCACGCGAGCACGGCGTTCCGCCATCACTTCGAGCCGCTCGAGCTGCACCAGGCCAAGGGCACAGGCGAGCTCGGAGAGCCTGTAGTTGTAGCCCAACCGCTTGTGCTCGATCCACTCGTCACCGTCCGGCTCCCGCCCATGATTGCGCAGGCTGCCGCACAGCCGGGCGACTGCAGCGTCATCGGTGACCAGCGCACCGCCCTCTCCCGTGGTGATCTGCTTATTGGGATAGAAGCCGAAAACACCCACATCCCCCAGACTGCCGGCCCGCTGACCCCGATAGCTACTGCCCAAGGCCTCCGCCGAGTCTTCGATGAGCCGCAAGCCGGACTCGTCGGCGACGGCACGGAGCGCGTCCCAGTCGGCGGGGTGGCCGAAGACGTCGACGCCCAGTATCGCACGCGTCCGCTCGCCGATGGCTCCCCGCACCAACTCGGGATCGATATTGAGCGTGTCCTGTTCAACGTCCACGAAAACCGGTCTGACACCCTCGAACTGCAGGCAGTTGGCCGATGCGACGAAGCTGAACGGTGTCGTGATGACCTCGTCACCGGGAGCGAGCCCCAGTGCCAGCACGGCGAGGTGCAGCGCCCCCGTCCCGCTGGACGTTGCCACGGCGTGCCTGGTACCGGCGCTCCGTGCCAGAGCCGCCTCGAACGCCTCGGTCCGGTCCCCGAGGCTCAACCGCCCACTGGCGAGCACCTCGCGAACCGCCGCCTGCTCGCCGTCTCCGATGTCGGGCCGTGAGAGCGGGATCCGCGCGGTCAAGCTCGTCCTCCGGTCTCAGCCGTACCGCTCCGACCGACCGGCTTCGCCGGGACGCCGGCCACGGTGACGCCTTCGGCTACGTCGGCTACGACCACAGCGCCCGCCCCCACCGCCGCGTCCGCCGCGATCTTGACTCCGGGCACGACGGTGGCACCGATGCCGACCAGCGACCGCTCGCCGACGCTCACGTTTCCCGCCAGGCGCGCTCCCGGAGCGACGTGCGCGAAGTCTGCGATCGTGCAATCGTGATCCACCACGGCGCCGGTGTTGATGATGACACCGCGGCCGACGCGGACGCCCGGGTTGATTGCGGTTCCGGCGAGGACCATGGATCCGGAGCCAATGTCGACATCGGGAGCGACTACGGCTGAGGGGTGGACCACAGTGGCCAGGTCGTATCCCAGCTGCTCTACTCTGTAGGAGGCCCGCTGGCGGTCGGCGGCATCACCTATCGCCACCACGAACTCCACGCGCCGCCCTGCCCCCCATTCGCCGGGCGCCGCGACCACCGAATGACCGCAGTGCTCGCCGCCGGCGCGACCGGGATCGTCATCCACGAAGCCGGCGATATGCCGGCCGGCTCGCTCGAGTGCATCGAGTACGACCTTCCCGTGGCCGCCGGCCCCGTAGATCACAACCGGTCCCGGTTCACTCATGGCTCAGCGAAAGTCCTGGTTCACGCCCGCCGGGCCGTAGATACCGCCGCGAACCACAAAGGCTAGCCACAACGTCCTTAGCAGTATCTTGAGGTCGAGCCAGAGCGTCGCATGGTCCACGTACCAGACATCCAGCTCGATCCGTTCCGGCCAGGTGATCGCGTTTCTGCCGTTGACCTGCGCCCAACCGGTGATGCCGGGCCGGACCTCGAGCCGGCGCCGCTGGAACTCGTCGTAGTGCTCGACCTGGTAGGCGAATGTAGGGCGCGGCCCTACCAGACTCATCTGACCGTTTAGCACGTTCCACAACTGCGGCATCTCATCCAGCGCCCAACGCCGCAGAAAGGCGCCCACTCGAGTCAGCCGCGCGTCATCTTCGGTCACCGTCGTACCCAGCCCCTGGTCGATTGCCCCTTCGATCATCGTTCGGAATTTGAGCGGCACGAACTGCTTTCCGTGCCTTCCCACGCGAGGGTGACGGAAGAAGATGGGCCCATGGGAGTCACGCTTGATGGCGAGCGCGATGAACCCAAAGGGGACGGCAAGGACCACCAGTCCCAACGCGCTGAGCGCGATGTCGAGACCTCGCTTGACGGTTTGCTGCCACCCCGGCATAGAATTCGGGTGCAGGGCGCGGCGGGGGCGGATCGGCGGACGACCCTAAGTTACACTCTCAGGCCCATTTCCGCGAGCAGACCATCATACAGAACCTCGGTTCGCCGCACCATCCGCTCCACGGTGTACTCGCGCTCGACCATCTTGCGGGCGTTGCGACCGAGACGGGCTGCGGCATCCGGGTCATCTATAAGGGCTGCGATAGAATTCGCCAGCGCCGCGATATCGCCCGGCGGCACCAGGCGGCCTTCAACGCCGTCCGTTATGGTGTCACCGACCCCCGGAATGTCCGTGGCGACGATAGGATTGGCCATCGCCATCGCTTCCAGCATGACCATCGGATGCCCCTCCTGCCGCGACGAGAGCACGAACAGGTCGAGACCGGCCAGCAAGCCGGGAACGTCCTCGACGAAACCGGGAATCAGTACCCGTTCTGACACGTCGAACATCCGGGCCATCTCCCGCAACTCCTCCCAGTCCGGCCCATCGCCGGCGATCACCAGCCAGACGTCCGGCCTATCGATAGCGGCGAAAGCCCGGATCAGATCGTCGAAGCCCTTCTGCGCGGTGAGCCGGCCGACCCCACCGATGAGGGTCACTTCCTCCGGGACGCCCAGTCGCTCGCGCCAGCCGCTGCCTCGCGCTTTGACGGGATCATAGCGTTCCAGCTCGATACCGTTGGGTATTACGACGACCCGCGACCGTGGAACCCCGTGACGGTCGGTCAAAGCATCAACCGAGGCGCGGTTCACGACGATGTATCGATCCACCAGGCGGTCCGTGGTGAAGTCGATCGCCCGGTAGAGGATACGCCGCCACCGCTCCTCCACATCGTAGCGGGTAGAGATCATCGCCGTCGTCGACACCACCGCCGGCACTCTGGCCAACCGCGCCGCGAGCCGGCCGAACGGATCACCCCGCCCCTGCGTGTGCACGATGTGCGGCCGGCGCCGCCTGAACTCGCGGGTCAGCGCGAGCACGGTGTCCAGACGCCGCCGCTTCCGCATCTCGGCGGCGATCACAGGCACACCCAGGTCCTGCAGTCGCTCGACTAACACACCACCCGGCGAGCAGGCAACGGCCAACTCGTAGCGACTGCGCGCCAGCCCCATGGCCAACTGCAGGAACGTGCGCTCACCGCCGCGGAAGCTGATGTTGTCCACGACGTAGACGATCCGGGTCGGCCCCGCCCTCGCCTCCTGCCGCATTACCTCGCCGCCCCCTCCATCTCCTCGTATACCTCGAGGTACGTCCCCAAGACACTCTCCCTAGTGAAACGCTCGGCCGCCCGTTGTCGCGCCGCCGCACCCATACGCGACGCCCCTTCCCTGTCACGCAGAAGCTGGGTCAGCGCGTCCGCCAGGGCACCCGCATCGTCAACCGGTACCAGAAGCCCCGTTACACCCGGCTCCACCACCGCACGGGCACCTCGGGTCTCCGCTGCCACAACCGGTCGGCCCATCGCCGCGGCCTCCGCAAGGGTCATCCCGAAGCCTTCGCGTCGCGAAGGGAGAACGAGGAGGTCCGCCGCTGCGATGAAGGGAGGTACACGCTCCTTGAAGCCTTCCCATACGACGCGCTCGGCGGCCCGCTCCCCCACCTCGGCAAGGAACCGCTCCTTCGAATAGACATCGCTCTCGCCCTCGAGGGCACCACCTATAACCAGAAGCCGCGCAGCATCCTCGTCCGCCGCGAGGCGCGCGAACGCTCGCGCCAGCGTGCCCATGCCCTTCGCCGCGGCGGTCCGCCCCACGTAGACAATCACCCACTCGTCTGCCCCGAGACCGAGGCGTTCTCGTATCGCGCGCCGCAGCCCGCTCGCCTCTTCCTCCGAGAGGAAGAACTCCGGCCCCACGCCGGCCCCACCGGCCGGTAGCAGGCGCACGGACCGCTCCGGCACACCGGCGCGCGCCACGCAGTCGGCCGCGTCCTCCGGGTTGACGGTCAACACGAAGTCCGTCCACCGCCCCAGGCGTCGCTCCATCATGGTGAACAGGGCTCGCTGCCAAGCCGGAACACCTGTTCCCCAGAACGACCCGTGCATCGTGTACAGAACCCGGGCACCCAGGCGGCGGGCTGCCGGCCGAGCTACCGCCGCAGCCGCTGGCGTGTGGGCATGCACGACGTCGAAACCGCCGGCGCGTATCAGCGAGCGCAACGCACCCACCGAGTGTAGGGTCCTCGCCGTAAGCAAGTTGCGGGAGATCGGCAGCCGGTGAACCCGAAAGCCGTGAGCCTCGATGGCGTCAAGTCCCAAGCCCGGCCCGGTGGCGAACTCGACCTCGTGCCCGGCTTCGCGCAGCGCGTGTGCCAGCGGCACCACGAATCGCAGGGCCGTGACGGGGATGGCGGTGACCTGAAGTATACGCACTGTTCCGCTCAGACCTCGCGGGAACGAGTTCGCTCGCGGGCCACCCTACCCCTCATCGACCACTCTCTCTAGAGAGGCGCGGATGCGGCCCGCCTGTATCGACCAGTCGAACTGTTTCACAGCTCGCTCTCTACCCGCTCGCCCGAAGCGGCCGGCGAGCTCCCGGTCTTCGAGCAGTTTGAGGGCTGCCTCCGCAATCGCCTCCGGATCGTTGGGATCGACCCGAAAGCCGGTCACGGCTTCTTCGATCGACTCCTCCGTTCCGCCACCAAGACCGCCAATCGTAGGCGTGCCACACGCCGCCGCCTCGACGTAGGCGATGCCGAAACCCTCAATCGGGAGACCGGCGGCGAACTCCCGGCTCGGGACGACCATGACGTCTGCCGCGCGGTAGTAGGACGGCAACTCGCTCGACGGCACGAATCCCGCGACCACGACGTGCCGCTCGAGCCCCAATCTCTTTACCGTTCTGTCCAGATGAGCTCGGTGTGGCCCCTCGCCCACGATCAGGTACGCAACGTCAGGAACCGCTTCGCGAACTCGCGGTAGGGCTTCAAGCACCACGTCCTGCCCCTTCCACTCTACGAGTCGAGCCACCGACAGCAACACGGGTCGATCGTCGAGACCGTGCCGCCTCCTTATCTCCACCGGATCACCGGCGTCCGGCCTGAAACGGGAAGTGTCGACACCCGGGCTAGCCTTCAGGAAGCGTTGGTCACTCCGTACGCCTCGCTCCAGATATTGCCGACGGGTGAACTCGCTATTCACCACAAGGAAATCGGCCGCGTCCAGGGCACCGAGCACGGTCCGCCTCACGGCACTCCAGCCCATGTAGCGGTGCAGCTCCGACCCGTGGAGCATGATACCGTAGCGCGTGCGCAACTGGCGACGAAGTCGCGGTCCCAGCGGACCCAGATACAAGTGCCCGATCAACACCACATCTGCTGGCTCTTCACTCAGGATCCGACGCGCGTGTCGCATGAATAACGTCCATTGGGCAGACGCCAGATAAGCCATGCGGGCGAGACGCAGAATGCGGTTTTGGCTCCGGGTCATCATTGCTGGCGATACGATAGGAATGCGCCGGCGGTGGATGGCGAAGGGCTGGTCGGCGTCGAACTCCGCGGCACCGGGCCCTAGCGGGGTAAGCACCGATACCGCCCCATCCAGGTGGCGGCAAAGGTGGTAGTAGTACATCGAGATCCCACCTGACAGAACGGGGGGGAATTCCTGCGTCAGCAGCAAGCCTCTCAATCGGCCACCCCTGTCGCCTTCGGCCGGCGCTTGTCGGGCTCACGAACGTCCGCCGTTCGGTAAGCCGCAACCACGAGCGCAGCAAGAAACCAGTACACCTGCCGGACGCGCACGGCTACGAACGGACTGCCCGCCAACCCGGCGACGGCGAGCCCTACGGTCGCGGCGAGCCAGGCGAGTGCCAGACCCCGCGATTCGCCTTCGAGCGAGCCATA